>NZ_JBMPPH010000004.1:0-207975 GCF_049340285.1 Undibacterium sp. SXout20W
CCATCCCGAACAGGACCGTGAAACGACTCTGCGCCAATGATAGTGCTGCAACCAGTGTGAAAGTAGGTTATCGTCAGGCTCCCTATTGCTACCCCTCCCTGTGAAAACAGTGAGGGGTTTTGCTTTTTGTCATGCAAAAATTCTTGAGTTGCAGAAATTTTTTGGAGATAACCGGGATTGCTCATCAAATTCTATTGCCAGATCACTTCCTAAATTAATCCATTGGTTAAGCAATCAGCCAAACTGATTTACCTCTCCGCCTCAATCTGATGCGCGAAACAGTACTTAAGCCTTCGCTATGGCTTATTGCCATTGACCTCGGATGAGTCAAAAATTTAATCAGTTTTCATTTCATTTCAATCCATTCCGCCTGAGCAATATAATTTACGTCGACGGGTAAGTAATAGCAAACACGGATAAACCTTAAACGCCAGGTTTTTTGACATACATAGAGAGAAATCTGATCAATATTTTCTCGAAAATAGATCACCTATATCCGTCAATTTTTCTACTTAAGATGTATTTAATATTAATTATTTAAGAATATTTTTGAGGATAAGTTGCTTAAAAAATATAGATATAGATATAATAAAATGTAAATTTTATATCAATCTGTATTTTGTTTAACTTTTCGGGATAACGGGATGACTAATGGAGCATCAAAAAAAGTGAATTCATTACGCTTTTTTATAGGCAGTTTGTTGTCGTTACTGTTAAGTGGTTGTTTTATTGCAAATGACATCGCTACTGCAATCGTAAACGACTTAGGCCCAGTGAGCTTTAACACCGTTTGCATCATTTCTAACTGTACAAATTCTAACGCTGATGTCGTCAGTGATATTCGAACTAGCTACGTGGTAACTCAAAAAAATGGAAAGGTAACCATCACAGCTTCGATCGGACAGACCGCCAATTTATTAACAGCGGTGGCAATTACTGGCGGAGATAGTTTGACTGCGACAGTTGATGGGCAAGCGGCCACATTTCAGTCGACACCTGATACCGGGACCCCCTATACAGCAATTGTGCCAGATGCTAGTTTGCAACCAGTCGTTGTGGTGAATTTTCAACGTGGTGCTTCCGTGTATCCAAGCACTGTGACATTGCCGCCATCATTTGTGATGCTATCGCCGATGGGCACTGTTAACTTGGGGAAGAGCGCAGGAAAATTGCAGGTACAACTCAGCTTATCACCGATGGCTAAGATCGGAGCCGTCGTCAATATGAAATGTAACAGAGCAGATAGTACTAGCTTTAGCGCGCAAGATGCGGTGCCAGTTTCGTATGTAGCGAATACAAATAATAGCTTTGCCATTTATACGTCGGATCTTGAAGTCGTGTTGAATGGCGCGAGCCAAACTCCAAATAACCAAGGGGTTTCAAATATATCGCCAGTCACAACATGTGGATTGACTATTGATTGGCAAACGAAAGTTTATGGCACAGTCAGTTCAGGTTTATACCGTTCGAGCTACATTGTTGGAATTCAATCGGTTCAGAATCAGGTGAATTACGATTCACGCCTTTAAATTTCAAGCATATAGTTTCCAAGAGGCCGCGATCACTATGCGGCCTTTTTAATTTCTTGCTACCTAAAATAGGGAAGTCAAATTGCGTGTTTTTGTCAGTGCTAGCGTTTGAATATTTTCACTATTAGAAATGTTCATTTGAATATCATATTTTCATATGAAATAAAAATTTCCGTCATAAGCCCGTCATAAATAGATAATATAGTGGTCTTATCGCTGAGAGACTCACTAAATGAACATTCCATACAGCCCATATTCTGAAACTCTGCAACTCGCTGCACGAAGCGCGATTGAGCGTGCCGAGGCGATTGTTGAGCTCGTACGTACGGCAGGATTTCAGAGTATAGAAAATCTGTCCGCGCAGTTCGGAGTTACGCCGCAAACAATACGTCGCGACGTCAATAGTTTATGTGATCGTGGTCTTTTACGACGCCGGCATGGCGGCGTTGATGTTCCTAACAATGGCGAAAATCTTGCCTATACGATGCGTCAGGTGTTGCATATTGATGCAAAACGCAGTATTGCCCGCAGAGTAGCACATGAAGTCCCCGAAAATGCCTCGCTCTTTTTTGGCATTGGTACTACACCTGAGCAATGTGCGCTGGCTCTCGCAGAGCATTCGCAGCTACGGGTTATGACCAACAATATCAATGTTGCCGTCGCCTTATCTTCTAATCCACACTGTGAGATTACCCTTGCCGGTGGGCGTATCCGCAATCTCGACCAAGATGTCGTTGGTAGTGAAGCACATTCTTTTTTTGGCCGTTTTTCAGCAGATATCGGTATCTACGGCGTTGCCGGGGTCGCTGAGGACGGTACGCTACTCGATTTTAGTAGCGACGAAGTGCATATGCGCACAGAACTGACGAACCACTGTCGCCAACGCTTTTTGGTGTTGGATCATAGTAAATTTGGCCGCAGCGCAACCGTGCGTGGAGGCCATATCACTGATGCCAGTGTCGTTTTTACTAACAAGCCAATTGCACAAGAGTTAGAAAATCAACTGCATGAAGCTGGGGTGCGATTGATTATTTGTTCCGACCCATTATTACCTCGTAACTTCCGGAGAAGTGGATGATGACATTTTTTAAAATTAGCCGCACGATTGCTTTCCTTGCGTTCAGTCTTGTGGCCGTCACTAATAGCGTTCAGGCAGAAGATCGCGCCATTTGCTACAACTGTCCACCAGAATGGGCCGATTGGGGCTCGCAATTAAAAGCGATACAAGCACGTTTGGGCATTCAGGTGCCGCCAGACAATAAAAATTCTGGTCAGTCAATAACGGCATTAATAGCTGAAAAATCGAATCCAGTTGCTGACGTGGTTTATCTTGGCGGTATTGCTTCTGATCAGGCGAAAGAAGCTGGAATTATCACGCCATACAAGCCTAAAAATTGGGACAAAATCCCCGCTGATTTAAAAGATCCTCAAGGAAACTGGTTCACGATTCATTCTGGCACATTAGGACTCTTTATTAACAAGGCAGCTTTGGGGAAAAAGCCGGTACCTCAAAATTGGTCGGATTTGCTTAAGCCTGAATACAAAGGGCTTGTTGGTTATCTCGATCCGACTTCTGCGTCCGTTGGCCAGGTTGGCGTGATGGCTGTGAATCTGGCACTCGGCGGCACCTATGAAAACATCACGCCTGGCATTAATTTCTTTAAGGCACTGGTAAAAAATCAAGCGATCGTTCCTAAGCAAACATCGTATTCCAGAGTCATCAGCGGCGAAATTCCAATTTTGATCGATTACGATTTTAATGCTTATCGCGGCCAGTACACGGACAAAGCACCAGTGGTTTTTGTGATTCCAAAGGAAGGTACGGTCGTCTTTCCTTATGTAATGGCATTGGTTAAAAATAGCCCTAACGCTGAAAATGGCAAAAAGATTTTAGATTTCGTTTTGTCCGATGAAAGTCAGCAAATGTGGGGTAATGCGTATTTACGGCCTGTGTTTTCTGACAAATTATCATCTGCCGCAAAAGCGAAGTTCTTACCGGACAGTGAATATGCAAGAGCTAAACCGGTTGATCTGAAGAAGTTGGCGGCCGCACAGTCAATGATTATTGAGCGTTATAAAAACGAAGCGAAATAAAGTATCGGCACCCTCGATTCCACCGCGGTGTCATCTTGAATTCAAATGACACCCGTATCAACCTATTTTCGCTCTATCGTCATAGCCTTCAACATGCCTATTGAAAACCGTCGTCTGATTCTTTTATTGCTTCCTACCGGAATCTTCTTTTCGGCTTTCTTTTTGCTACCGATGATGAAGTTATTTATGATTGGCGGCAGCGGTATCCACGGCTGGTCTGCTTATGCCGCCATTCTCACGGATCATAATTATCTCAACTCCTTGTTAGCAACGTTGGGAGTCGGATTTGCAACGACGATGACTACCTTGATTATTAGTGGCATTAGTGGCGTATTTTTACAGCGACATCAATTTCGCAGTAACGCGTTATTAGTGAGCTTATTGACTTTGCCATTAGCGTTTCCCGGGGTAGTCATTGGCTTTATGGTGATTATGCTTGCAGGTCGACAAGGCATTATTGGTGACCTGAGTGAGGCGTTGGGAGGAGAGCGTTTGGTATTTGCTTACTCTTTACCTGGTTTGTTTATGGGATATGTGTATTTTTCTGTGCCACGAACAATTTTGACGGTCATGGCGGCGGCAGAGAAACTTGATCCTCGTTTGGAAGAAGCTGCTCGTTCATTAGGCGCCTCACCTTGGCGAGTGCTCATTGACGTGATTTTACCGGGACTTAAACCTGCCATGATTTCTGCAGGTGCAATATGCTTTGCCACCGCCGTTGGTGCGTTTGGCACTGCCTTTACTTTGGCATCCAGTATCGACGTATTGCCAATGGTGATTTATACAGAATTTACGATGTCAGCTAATTTTGCTATGGCCTCGGCCTTAAGTTTTGTACTAGGTGTAGTGACCTGGTTGGTTCTCGCATTAGCGAGAAGTGCTAGCAGCGCGACTGTTGCGGCGGCAGCTTGAGGACGCAATCATGATACGGAATCAGTTTTTATTTGCGTTGCAGTTATTGTTCACGTTGCTGGTCTGTGTATTTTTGATCGTGCCGGTCGGCATGTCGATGCTCGCTGGTATTACCACCAATTATCAGGTTGGGCTTGAAAGTGGTCTGACACTACGTTGGATCACAGAAGTTTGGGATGGTTATCGTGACACTTTATTTGCCTCACTTGGTTTATCCGTTGCTTGTCTGATGGTGACCTTAGTGCTCGGTATTCCAGCCGCCTATGTCTTGGTACGTACACAAAATCGGTTTAGTCGCGTGATCGAAGAATTGCTGGTGTTGCCGATTGCGATACCTGGTCTGGCGACTGCCTTGGCTTTGATTGTGACATTTGGCGGTGTCCCAGGCTTTCGGACATCGTGGTTATTTATTTTAGTTGGCCACGTTTTGTTCACATTGCCGTTTATGGTGCGCTCAGTTCTTGCTGTCATGCATGCCATCGACCTCAAAACCTTAGAAGAAGGCGCAGCATCGTTAGGAGCCAACTTCAGGCAACGCTTTTTTGACATTGTTCTACCAAATTGCCGCGCAGGGATTTTAGCCGGCTCACTCATGGTGATCACCTTGTCTGTCGGTGAATTTAACATGACCTGGTTGCTGCATACCCCACTCACAAAAACGTTGCCGGTTGGATTGGCCGACGCATATGCGTCCCTACGGTTCGAAATTGGTAGTGCATACACGCTGATTTTCTTTTTACTGATCACCCCTCTGTTATTGGCGATACAGGCCATTGGTAAAGTGCGCAGAATGCGCTTTGTTTCTGATGATATCGCTACAGAAAGCAACTAATGGAAATGCAAGCTTCACTTTCAATTTCTCTGCAACAATGTAGTAAAACCTTTGCGGATGGCACGCGCGCGCTTGAGCCAATTAATTTGGAAATCCATGCTGGAGAAACTATAGTTTTGCTTGGCCCGTCCGGCTGTGGAAAAACTACCACTCTGCGCATGATTGCCGGTCAGGAACAGCCAGATAAGGGTGGCAAAATTCTTTTCGACGGTGTCGATGTGACCTCCGTGCCGATCGAAAAAAGAAACGTCGGTATGGTGTTTCAATCTTATGCGTTATTCCCGAATATGACCGTGGCAGAAAATATCGGTTACGGGTTAAAAATTCGGAAAATGCCTGCTTCGGAAAGCAAGCTACGCATTGCGGAAATGCTCGCAATGATGCAAATTGAAAAATTAGCTGATCGACAGATTTCGCAATTGTCGGGCGGACAGTGCCAGCGTGTCGCTTTGGCAAGAGCCATCGCCGTCCGTCCGCGTGCCTTATTGCTAGACGAGCCGCTGACTGCGCTCGATGCTAAGTTACGCGATAGCCTTCGATTGGAAATTAACGGATTATTGCGCCAGCTAAAAATCACGGCGGTTTATGTTACTCATGATCAGACGGAAGCTATGGCTTTAGGTGATCGTATCGTCGTCATGGAACATGGTCGCATAGCGCAAATTGGGTCGCCGCGAGACATTTATCAACGACCTGCAAACAGATTTGTTGCTGATTTTATTGGTGTGATGAACCGATTAAATGGCAACATCCGTGACGGTATATTTTATTGCAATGCTGGGCACTTGCACTGGCATCAATCAGATGCCGCAACTCGTTCAATTTTATTCCGCCCCGAAGATATTAAAATTACCGAGACGCACGAGCAAAGCACGTTACATGGCATTGTCAACACTGCGGTATTTATGGGCGATCGCACGCGGATTTTAGTCGATGTCGGAGAAGCTCAACCGCTGGTCATCGATAGTCACAGTCGTTATGATTTCAAAGCTGGTGATCGTGTTGGTCTCAATATCGATTTCCGCGGCATTATCACATTATAGAAATCTGTATGTTAATTGCACAAATTAGTGATACGCACATCAAGATGCCAGGTAAGCTGGCTTACAACATTGTTGATACAGCGAAAATGCTGCGCGACTGTGTTGAACATATCATGCAGTTAAAGATTCAGCCTGATTTGATCTTGTTGACGGGCGACCTGGTCGATTTGGGACGAGACGAAGAATATGTTTTTCTGCGCAGCATACTGGCACCCATTCAACAGCGCATCATTGCAATTCCTGGTAATCACGATGAACGTGAAGCAATGCGTCGCGCATTTAAAGATGAGGGCTATTTGCCCGAGAATGGCTTTTTGCATTTCGCGATAAACGATGAATATCCATTTCGCATTATTGGCCTCGATACTCTGATTCCTTTTTCTGGCGGCGGTGAGCTATGCCATGAACGTTTAACGTGGTTAGACCAAACTTTGCAACAACAAGCCGATGGTCCAACGTTAATAATGATGCACCATCCACCATTCTTAACCGGAATTGGTCACATGGATGACATTGGCTTAAAAGGCCGTGAAGAATTTGCGGATATTATGTCGCGTCATCCGCAAGTGAAAGCGATTTTATGCGGACATTTGCACCGGACTATCCATGCGCAAGTTGGCGGACGTCCTGCAATGACCAGTCCTAGTCCCGCACATCAAATCGCACTCGATATCCATCCATCCGCCCCCAGTTTTTTTCGTATGGAACCACCTGGGTATCTACTTCATTGGTGGCACGAAGGGCAACTAATCAGTCACACCGCATTGGTCGGCAGCTTTCCTGGGCCATTTCCATTTTTCGGGGATGATGGAAAACTAATTGTCTAGCGTATGAAGTTATCAATCACCCACCGACGATTTGAATAATCAGCACGCGGTTGTAACCCGTAGACGGCCTCTCGGCTTCAAACTCTATATTTACTGAGATGGTCACAACTGTGGCTTGTTTGTGCGTTAGTTCGTCGACTAAATCGTTCATGAGAACCATTGTGATTTAGTGTTGACTGAATGCTGACGAATTGAGGACTAATTTAGACTCCCTTAGACCACTTGAAGGCGATCTAAGGGAAGCTTGAAACCCGCTTGTACACAAGGCTGGATATAGTCTTGAGTGGTCTAAGCTGGTAAATATTCTGGTGGCGGAATGCGGACCCGGGTTCAAACTCGCTATCTTCGCTAGAGTCCGTCCGCAAGCATGTAGTCCTGATTTTCAATCATTCGGCCGTTTTCGCCGCCTTTCGTCCAGCCAAAAAGGCTGCCAAAGTTAATGTTTTCGATGTGCAAATTGCTCGCCAGTCACCATCCGAGCCGACGAGTGGAATGGAAGCGCCGGATGGTAATGCACTTGCATTGACAAGACAAGGCGATTGCATTACCATGGGCGCAGTACATCCCTTTAATCGGAGCGCGCTATGGCTGCCACCCTTGAAGTTGAATCCACCCTGACCGACCGCTACCAGACCACGGTGCCGGAAACAGTTCGCCGCGCCTTGAGGCTGGGCAAGCGGGACAAGATTCACTACACGATCCGTCCCGGCGGCGAAGTCGTGCTCTCTCGCGTGGAAATTACCGAGGAAGACGATCCGGTGCTCGGGCAGTTCTTAGGCTTTCTGTCCCGCGACATTGCCAACCATCCAGAACGGCTCCAGGCCGTTGACGCCAGTCTCGTGCAACGAATTCATTCGTTGGTCGGTGGCATCGAAGTCGATCTTGATGCCGCCTTATCGGCAGACGATGAATGAGCAGGGGTCAGCCCGCTCCCTTGGTGGTCAATGGCTGGACGATCTTCGCACACCCACTGTTCCTCGCCGAGCTTGAGACAATCACTCGGCAGGTCGAAGCGCTCAAGCAAAAAGACCCGGTCGGATTCACCAAGAAAAATGCCACCAAGCGAATGACAGCGATTGCCAAGCTGGCGTTTGAGGTGATTCCACAAGATCCGGCGCGGGCCGAATACCGGCAAGGCAACACGCTGGGCGACGACCACAAACATTGGTTTCGCGCCAAGTTTTTCCAGCAGTACCGGCTGTTTTTCCGCTATCACGCGCCCAGCAAAGTGATCGTCTACGCCTGGGTGAACGACGAGGACACCAAACGCGCCTACGAGAGCAGCGACGATGCCTACCGTGTATTTCGCAAGATGCTGGAAAGTGGCCACCCTCCGGATGACTGGAATCAACTACTGGCAGAGGCGCGTACCGAGAGCGACCGACTTCAGTGCATCGCGGCAGGGGTGGCTCAGGTGCAGCCCTGAATTGAGAGCGCGCTTGCCTTCCATGGTGAACAGAGGTGTCATGGTGGCATTTGGTGAGGAGATAAAATGCACCACCCTGTGATGACTGAGCGGCAAGTAGCCGCCCGCTGGAAAGTCAGCCTGAAAACCATGCGGCGCTGGCGGCAGGATAAGGTTGGCCCGGTATGGTACAAACTTTTCCATCACGTTCGTTACCACGAGGCTGACGTTTTCGATTTTGAGCAACAGAGCGCCCAGCACTGGCTCACAATTCTTGGTGACCGTGAGCGCGTCCCCCGCGTCGTGACGCATCCGCCAAAAGAAATCGCCGCTCCCAAAGATCAGGACATCCAACCGGACCCGGCAGTGCATTACGTCAGCGCCAAGGAGGTTGTTGCCGCCACCGGTTTGCCTGGCCATCTATTTCAAAATCGCGTTGATCGGGGTCACAAGCGCATTCCTCACTTGATGCTGGTCGGAAACCTGCGCTTCTCGATGGAAGCCATTTTGCAATGGGAGTTGGCTAACAGTGTGCCGGGTATCGCGCCAGAACCACCTCCTGCCATTGCCGCAGCAGAAACTGACAATCAGCCCGAGGTGCCGGTGCGCATTCCGCGTTGGTATGAAGTCGCCCGGGAGCAGGCTGGAGGGTAGTTCGATTCTCCGCAGTGTCCAAACAGGTGTCCCTGCTTTTGTTTCAAATGGCACTGTTTAGGCCATTTGTCCGCGAGTGGCGGAACACGGAACCGAACCCGCGTCCGCAGTCCGACGAGGATAGCAACATTTCGGCCTTGAGGACACGGTTTATATGATTTGTCAGGTTTGAGTACTTGCTCAGGTACAAGCAATGGCGCATAATGTCATCACTTTGATGATATGGACCGTCTAGCGATGAGCAACAAATCCGTATTTTTTGGTCTGACCGTCGTTTCTGGTAGATGAGGAGCACGGTTATGCACCCCCAACGTGTCGAAAGCCTGAGCCACGCCCAGCGTGAACGCCTGGCCTATATCGACTTCCGTCTCTACTTTATGGGTGAGGTCGGGCGACCTGATCTGGCGAGTCGCTTTGGGGTGGCCCCTGCGGGCGCGACTCGGGATCTCGCACTTTATCGAGAGATTGCTCCACAGAACATCGAGTTCGACGGTAGCAGCAAGATCTATCGAATCGGCAAAGAGTTCGGTCCTTTGTTTAACCATACTCCGCAGCGCGTGTTGTCGGCGCTTTCCCTTGGATTTGGTGATGGCGTGAATGGCGACGCGCAGCCAATGCTTCCCTGCGAATCACCGGCTGTTTTAAGCAGTCCGCGTATGGAGGTTCTTGCGCCGATTTGCCGGGCCATTCATGCCAAGCGTCCAGTTGCAGTTCGATATCACTCGGTTAGCAGCGGTGAATCTGACCGCGTGATCGTGCCATTCGCGCTGGTCGATACGGGCCTACGCTGGCATGTTCGAGCCTTTGATCGCAAGTCTGGAGAGTTCCGGGATTTTGTAATCACCCGTATCGAAGCGCCATTGCTTCTCGATGAAGAGCCCAAGGCTAACGAACGGTCTGACAGTGACATCCAGTGGACAAGAATCGTGGAGGTTCAATTAGTTCCGCATCCCGATCAGCCTAGGCCAGCAATCACCGAACGGGATTTCAATATGGTCAACGGCGCGATTGAGTTGAAACTTCGAGCAGCAACTGCGGGATACATGCTTCGCAGGTGGAGTGTTGACTGTTCGCCAGACCATAGTCTTCGCGGCCCTGAGTACCGTCTCTGGCTGAACGATCCACTGGCAATTTACGGTGCTAAGAACGCAATGTTGGCTCCGGGCTATCGCTCGCCTGACAAACAAGAACAAGGGAGAGCCATAACATGACATATGACCCAAAGCGGGCGCTAGAGTTGCTCCGGATAGGTTCGGGTCGCACCGACGCCACATTCCGTGAAGATCAAGAGGATGCGATTCGCCACATCGTCGACGGACGCGGTCGACTGCTAGTCGTTCAGAAAACAGGCTGGGGCAAGAGCTTCGTCTACTTCATCGCCGCGAAGCTTTTGCGCGACGGCGGAAATGGTCCCGCGCTTTTGATTTCGCCATTGCTGGCGTTGATGCGAAATCAGATTGCTGCTGCGGAACGTATGGGCGTTCGTGCCGCAACGATCAACTCCGACAACATCGACGACTGGACGCAAGTCGAGGCCAAACTCGCACACGGGGAAATCGACATCCTTTTGATCTCACCCGAGCGCCTGGCAAACGAGCGTTTCCGCACGCAGGTCCTGGCAGGCATTGCCGCACAGATTTCGATGCTGGTCATCGACGAGGCGCATTGCATTTCCGACTGGGGGCACGACTTCCGCCCTCACTATCGCCTGCTGGAACGGATCGTTAAAACACTGCCTCCAAACCTCCGTCTACTGGCCACTACAGCGACAGCGAACAACCGCGTGATGGAGGATCTCGCTGCTGTACTGGGTCCAAAGCTGGATGTGTCGCGTGGCGACTTGAACCGAACATCTCTTTCCCTGCAGACCATCCGTCTGCCGAGTCAGGCAGAACGCCTTGCCTGGCTGGCAGAGCAGCTAGCCACGCTGCAAGGCAACGGCATCATTTACACGCTGACGGTGCGCGACGCCAACCAGGTCGCCGACTGGCTCAAGTCCCGGGGCTTCAATGTCGAGGCATACACAGGGGAAACGGGCGAACGTCGAGAGGCGCTGGAGCAGGCTCTGCTAAACAACGAAGTCAAAGCGCTGGTCGCAACGACGGCACTGGGCATGGGGTACGACAAGCCCGATCTGGCGTTCGTCATCCACTACCAGATGCCTGGTTCCGTCGTCGCGTATTACCAGCAAGTTGGACGTGCCGGGCGCGCGCTGGACTCTGCCTACGGTGTGCTGCTCAGCGGCCAGGAAGAGTCGGACATCACGGATTGGTTTATCCGCAGCGCCTTTCCGACTCGACAGGAAGTCGCCGACGTCCTCGGTGCATTAGAGGATGAAGAGAACGGGCTGTCAGTACCTGAGCTGCTTAGTCGCGTCAATCTGAGTAAGGGGCGCGTCGACAAGACGATTGCACTGCTCTCCCTCGAATCGCCAGCGCCAATTGCCAAACAAGGCACCAAGTGGCAACTCACTGCAGCAACCCTGAGCGAGGGGTTCTGGGCGCGAGCCGAACGGCTCACGACCCTGCGGCGTGATGAGCATCAGCAAATGCAGGATTACGTCAGCCTGCCCTTTGGTGATCACATGGGTTTCCTGATCGGCGCGCTTGACGGCGATCCAAGTGGTGTCACGAAACCCGCGCTTCCACCTCTGCCAACCGGCGTGAATGAAGCGTTGGTTCGGGACGCCATCACGTTTCTACGGCGCACCAGCCTCCCCATCGAACCCCGCAAGAAGTGGCCTGATGGAGGGATGCCTAAGTACGGCGTCAAGGGATTCATTGCCGCCGGCCACCAAGCGCAACCCGGAAAAGCCCTGTGCGTATGGGGTGACGCTGGTTGGGGTGGTCTCGTTCGGCAGGGCAAGTATCACGACAGCAAGTTTGCCGACGACCTGGTTGGTGCATGCGTAAAGATGGTTCGCGAATGGGACCCACAGCCCAAACCGACTTGGTTGACGTGCGTTCCATCGCTTCGACATCCGGATCTTGTCCCCAACTTTGCGAAGCGGTTGGCTGCGGCACTGGGTCTGCCATTTCATATGGTCATTGTGAAAACTGACAACAGACCCGAACAGAAAACGATGGCAAACAGCACACAACAGGCGCGCAACATCGACGGCTCGCTGGCTCTCAACGGTCAGCCGGTCCCGCATGGGCCGGTGATCTTGGTCGACGACCTGGTGGACTCACGCTGGACGCTGACCGTGGCCGCGTGGTTGCTGCGCACGAGCGGAAGCGGTGAAGTCTGGCCTATGGCCCTCTCTCAAACGGGGCACGACGAATGACGCCCACACTATCCCCAAACACCCAAGCAATCCTGCTGCTGACAGCGCCACTCATCGCTGGACGAGGCACTTCATCATCGGAACTCTTGACGCCCGGTGAATACAAGCGCCTCGCCCGCCACTTGCGGGAGATACAACATCAGCCAGCAGACCTTGTGTCGCCAGATGCGGCCGATCTCATGCGGGCCTGCCAACCTGTGATTGACGAAGCACGACTACAACGCTTGCTGGGGCGAGGCTTTCTCCTAAGTCAAGTCATCGAACGCTGGCAAGCACGTGCCATCTGGGTGGTCAGCCGCGCTGATGCCGAGTATCCCCGCCGCTTGAAGGCGCGCCTGCGAGAAGACGCCCCGGCAGTGATCTACGGCTGCGGCGACATGGGCTTGCTGGAGTCAGGCGGCCTCGCTGTTGTCGGATCTCGCCACGTGGACGATTCGTTAATCGACTACACAATGGCCGTGGGTCGGCTGGCGGCTCGGGCTGGACGGACCCTAGTATCGGGTGGTGCCAAAGGCATCGACCAGGCAGCTATGCGCGGTGCGCTTGAAGCTGGTGGCAAGGTCAGCGGCGTCCTCGCAGACAGTCTGGAAAAGACAACCATGAACCGCGAGCACCGCAACTTGCTGCTCGATGGCCAACTGGTGCTGATTTCGCCCTACGACCCGAGCGCCGGGTTCAACGTTGGCAACGCCATGCAGCGCAACAAGTTGATCTATGCGCTGGCGGATGCATCCCTGGTCGTCAGCTCCGATCTCAACAAAGGCGGCACCTGGGCCGGTGCCATCGAGCAACTGGACAAGCTCAAGTTCGTTCCCGTCTACGTTCGATCGACGGGCGAGTCGTCTTCCGGCATCGATGCGCTGCGAGGTAAGGGTGCTATCCCCTGGCCAAATCCACAAGACGCTGACGCGTTTGAAGGTGTATTCGATGTCGCGGCACCAACTCCGGTGGTGTCTCCGCAGACTGGCCTCGCGCTGTTCCCCGGCAACGGACCGTCCGACATGGCATCCACACCACCAGCAGCTCCGGAAGTACTACCAGCGATCGAAGCGCCAACCGAAACAGCACAGCCACTAGTTTCTGCATCAACTGCCGAACCAATTGAACCGGTTCCAGATGGGGCGCCATCGACTACACAGGCACCTGTGGACATGGCCGAAGGAGCCAGCCTGATTGCGACAAGTGTTGCAACACCTGCGGATACGCTGTTTGCCACTGTCCGAGGAGTAATTCAGGTTCTGCTGAAAACTCCCATGAAGGATGCAGAAGTTGCATTGGCTCTCGAAGTGTCAGGCGCCCAAGCCAAGGCGTGGCTGCAGCGTCTTGTCGACGAGGGTGTCATCGAAAAACAAAAGAAGCCAGCTGGTTATATCGTCAAACAGTCGAGTCTGTTTGAGTAAGCGATGACTACAAACTTCAGTACCGGTCAAGAACACTACCACTTCAGGCTCAGTGACCCGCTGGGCCTATATGGAATCGACAACGTGAAGTCGCACCCGGTGTCCGAGCCTTGGCAAATAACATATTAAAGAAATAGGATAAAAATAAATGGCCATCAAAAAATCAGACCTTTACTCATCCCTCTGGGCGTCTTGCGATGAACTGCGCGGCGGCATGGATGCCAGCCAGTACAAGGACTACGTCCTGTTCATGCTATTCATCAAGTACGTCTCGGACAAGTACGGGGATTCTGATGACTTTGCCCCGCCAGTCACCATTCCGCCCGGTGCCAGCTTCAAGGACATGGTTGCCCTTAAGGGAAAAAGCGATATCGGCGACAAGATCAACACACAGGTCATTCAGCCGCTGATCGATGCCAACTCGCGCCTTGCCCGCAGCGACTTCCCTGACTTCAATGACCCGAACAAGCTCGGTGAAGGTCAGGCGATGGTGGATCGCCTAAGCAACCTGGTCGGCATCTTCCAAAAGCCTGAACTGGATTTCTCGAAGAACCGTGCCGAGAACGACGACATCCTCGGCGACGCCTACGAGTACCTGATGCGGCACTTCGCCTCGCAGAGTGGCAAGAGCAAAGGCCAGTTCTATACCCCATCCGAAGTCAGTCGGATCATGGCCAAAGTCGTGGGAATCTCCCCGGCCAATGCCGTGGCCTCGACCACCGCGTATGACCCCACCTGTGGCTCCGGTTCCTTGCTGCTCAAGGTGGCGGCCGAAGCTGGCAAGCACATCACGCTGGAGGGGCAGGAAATGGACGTGACCACCGCTGGTCTCGCCCGTATGAACATGATCCTGCACGACTTCCCGACCGCCAACATCCTGCAAGGCAATACGCTGGCCGCACCCAAGTTCAAGGATGGCGAAAGCTTACGCACTTACGATTACGTCGTCGCCAATCCACCGTTCTCCGACAAGACCTGGGGTACCGGCCTGATACCTGCGAGCGATGCCTACCAGCGCTTTGCTTGGGGCGAACCGCCGAAGAAGCAAGGCGACTATGCCTATCTGCTGCACATCATTCGCTCACTGAAAAGCACCGGCAAAGGTGCATGCATTCTCCCGCACGGTGTCTTGTTCCGGGGTAATGCCGAGGCGGCCATCCGTGAGAAGCTGGTGCGATCCGGCGTCCTCAAAGGCGTCATCGGCCTGCCGGGCAACCTGTTCTATGGCACCGGCATCCCCGCCTGCATCTTGGTGCTGGATAAGGAAAACGCATCGGCCCGCAAAGGCATCTTCATGGTTGATGCATCGAAGGGCTTCATCAAAGATGGCCCCAAGAACCGCCTGCGCGAGCAGGACATTCACAAGATCGTCGATGCCTTCACCAAGTTGGCTGAGCTGCCACGCTACTCGCGCATGGTGCCGCTCACTGAGATCGCGGACCCGAAGAACGACTACAACCTCAATCTGCCGCGCTACATCGACAGCACTGAGCCTGAAGACATCCAGGACATCGATGGCCATCTGCGTGGCGGCATCCCTGAGCGTGACCTTGATGCGTTGGGCGACTACTGGAAGGTGATCCCCGGTGTGCGCAGCGCCCTGTTCGAATCAGCCGGTCGCGCTGGTTATGCACAGTTGAAACTGCCCATCGCCGAGGTGAAAACCACCATCTTTGCACATCCCGAGTTCACTGCATTCAATCAGGCCGCCACCAAGGTGTTTGTTGACTGGAAGCAGGCCAGCACGCCGCAGCTGAAGGGCTTTGCGCAAAATGGCCACCCAAAGCAATTGATCGAGGCGCTGTCTGAGAATTTGCTTGCCCGATTCAAGCCGACGCCACTGGTCAACGCCTATGACGTGTACCAGCACCTCATGGATTACTGGGCAGAGACGATGCAAGACGACTGCTACCTGATCGCCGATGCTGGCTGGCAGGCTGGCGCGCAGCCGCGTGAAATTCTTCAAGTCAAGAACAAGGATGGCAAGCTGGCGTGGCCCGAGGCGCATGACTACAAGAAGGGCAAACGTCGCTTTAAATCCGATCTGATACCAGCGCCGATCCTGATCGCCCGTTACTTCATCACCGAACGCGACGCGATTGAAGCGCTCGAGGCCAAGCTGGCCGATGTCGAGCAGCAACTTCAGGAAATGATGGAAGAAAACAGCGGCGAAGAAGGGCTGCTGGCCGAGGTCATTGAAGGCGAAGGCGACAAGCAAAAGATCACCGCCAAGGTCGTCAAAGCACGGTTGAAGGAAATCGGCAAAGACCCCGACTACGCGGACGAACGCAAGGCGCTGCAGGACTACGCAGCGCTGCTCGACAAGCAAACCGATGTGAAGGGCAAGCTGAAAGCAGCGCAGGATGACCTTGAGGCCAAGCTGGATGCCAAGTACCCCAAGCTGACCGAGGAAGAGATCAAAACGCTTGCGGTGGACGACAAATGGCTGGCGACCCTGGCCGATGCCGTGCAAGGCGAGCTTGATCGAGTTTCTCAGACCCTCACAGGCCGCATCCGCCAGCTTGCAGAGCGGTATGCCACGCCGCTGCCGACGCTAACTAAAGAGCTCTCAACACTTTCAGCGCGGGTGGATGAGCACCTGAAAAAAATGGGGGCGGTATGGAACTGATGCCTGGCTACAAGCACAGCGATGTGGGAGTGATCCCGGGCGAATGGGATGCCAAGCTTCTGGGCGATATCGGCGACAGTCTCATAGGATTGACTTACCGCCCCTCCGAAGTTCGCAAGTATGGAACGTTGGTGCTGCGCTCATCCAACGTTCAAAAGGGAACCCTTTGCTTTGATGACAACGTTTTTGTCGAAACCGATATTCCTGAACGCATCATGGTCAGGCCGGGAGACATTCTTGTCTGCGTGCGAAACGGCAGTCGCGATCTGATAGGTAAATCCGCACTGATTGATGAGCGAGCCATTGGCATGACATTCGGTGCATTCATGGGGGTTTTCCGTAGTGACCACGGACAGCTCCTGCATCACGTATTCCAGTCTGGAATTTTCAAAAAGCAGATTAACGAGCATCTTGGTGCGACCATCAATCAGATCACCAACAAAAGCCTGAACTCGTTCAAGGTTCCGTTACCGCCAACGAATGAGGAACGAACGAAAATCGCAAAAGCGCTAAGCGATGTAGATGCTTTGCTCGCGACCCTTGACCAAGTGATCGTCAAGAAGCGCGATCTGAAGCAGGCGGCCATGCAGCAACTACTTACAGGAGAAAAGCGTCTTCCTGGATTCTCAGGCGATTGGAAATTAAAGTCGTTTGGCGACTTGTTTGATTTCAGTGGCGGTTATTCTGCCTCGCGTGATCAGCTGTCCGACGAAGGTCATTGCTATCTGCACTACGGTGATATCCACGGATCGTCAAAAACCTCTGTTAACACCAAACGGGACTTCTTAGACATTCCTAAGCTAGATATTTCGCTCAAGCGAATTTCGGAAAGCTCACTACTTAAGCACGGCGATGTTGTTTTCGTTGATGCATCAGAAGATGACGCTGGAACGAGCAAGCATCTCGTTATTGAAAATGAGGGCGATGTCCCATTCATTTCCGGTCTGCACACGATAGTCGCCAAGAGCAAGACAAATGATCTTGCGGATACTTATAAGCACTACTGTTTCCAGACACCGGCAATACGGCAGCAATTCATGTTCTATGCGGTTGGCACCAAAGTATCCGGTATCAGCAAGACCAACATTGCAAAATTGACGCTCCCTATTCCGTCAATTCCGGAGCAAATAGCAATCGCCGCTGTACTCTCCAACATGGACGTTGAGTTAGCTGCACTTGAAGCACGCCGCTATAAAACCCGCGACATCAAACAAGCCATGATGCAGGAACTGCTCACCGGCAAAACGCGTCTGATTGCCAAGGAGGAAAGCCATGTCTGAACAAGCCCGCTCAGAGCGCAAGACGCAGAACCGCGTTGCAGCCCTGTTTACTGATGCGAGTCGCCCTGACTGCCTTGGCTACGATCACCTGGGTGAGTGGAGCAAACGCGACAACAACCGGCCCATCGAAGCTGACTTGTTGCGCAGCAATCTCAAGAAGCGTGGTTATTCTGATGCGCACATTTCGGCGGCTCTGCAGAAGCTGCTGACTGCAGCAGATTCCACCGGCATCACCCTCTATCAAGCTAATCTACGCACCTACCAACTGCTGCGCTACGGTGTGCCCGTGCAGATTGCAGCCGGTCAGGCCCACGAGACCGTACACCTCATCGATTGGGAAACGCCCGGCAACAACGATTTCGGGCTAGCCGAAGAGGTCACCCTGCGGGGTGGCTATGAGCGTCGGCCTGATCTGGTGGTGTACATCAATGGTATCGCCATTGCAGTCATCGAACTGAAACGCAGCTCGGTGGAGGTGGCCGACGGTGTTCGCCAGCTCATCACCAATCAGGAAGAGATTTTCAACAAGGGCTTTTTCAGCACGGTACAGCTGGTGCTGGCGGGCAGCGACTCGCAGGGGCTGCGATACGGCACCACCGGCACACCGGAGAAGTTCTTCGTAGAGTGGAAGGAGCGCAAAGACAAAAGCGCCACCACGTCTGAGCCGCTTGCTGAGGGTGTTTTGCTAGATAAGCCGCTGGCGCAGATGTTTGACAAGGTGCGCCTGCTGGATCTGATACGCAACTTCATCATCTTTGATGGTGGCCAGAAGAAGGTGCCCCGCGTCCATCAGTACCTCGGCGTGAAAGCCGCCCAGGAGCGGGTGAAGCAGCAGGAAGGCGGTGTGATTTGGCACACCCAAGGTAGCGGCAAGAGCATTCTGATGGTGCTGATTGCAAAGTGGCTACTGGAGTTTGACCCGCACGCCCGCATCCTGGTAATCACCGACCGCGATGAGCTGGACAAGCAGATCGTGGGTGTGATGAAGAATGCTGGCGTGATTGGCGAGGATGCCGCATCGCCGCGCATCACCTCCCGCGCGGAATTGGTCGAAAAGCTGGGGGCGGCCACGCCGCGCCTAATGTGCGCGCTGATCCACAAGTTTGACACGACCGATCTGAAGGGTGAGCCTCCCAAAGTGGTGGGCCGTGTCTACGTCTTCGTCGATGAATGTCATCGCACGCAAGGTGGCGACATGAACAAGCAGATGAAGCGTTGGCTGGAAGCCGCGATCTTCATTGGCTTCACCGGCACGCCACTGCTGCGCAAAGACAAGCAGACCACCCGCGAGGTGTTCGGCACCTACATCCACACCTACAAGTTCGATGAAGCGGTAGCCGACAAGGTTGTGCTTGACCTGAAGTACGAAGCGCGTGATGTGCCGCAGCGCCTGACGTCAAAGAAAGCCATCGATGCGTGGTTTGATCAGAAAACCAAGGGGCTGAACAACTTTCAGCGTTCGGTTCTGCGCAAGCGCTGGGCGACGATGGAAGAGCTGATGAGTGCCGGTGAGCGCAAGCAGCGCATCATCGCCGACATCATCCACGACTTCGGTGTGCAGCCGCGCCTGAACAATGACCGGGGTACGGCCATCCTGGTGGCAGCCTCCATCTACGACGCCTGCCATTACTTCCGCCTGCTTCAGAACACTTCGTTCGGCAAGTACTGCGGAATCATTACCTCTTACGAGCCCAATCACAACGCGATCTCGCGCGAACCCAAGGACAGTGACGAGCGCTACAAGTTCGACACCTACACCCAGCACGTCCTGCAGAAAGACCAAACCACCAAGGACTACGAGGACAAGACCAAGCAGCGCTTCATCGACGAGCCTGCCAATCTGAAGCTGCTGATTGTGGTGAGCAAATTGTTGACTGGGTTCGATGCTCCCTCTTGCACCTACATCTACCTAGACAACGAGCTGCGTGATCACAACCTGTTCCAGGCCATTTGCCGCACCAACCGGCTCGACGGCGACGACAAGGACTATGGCCACATCGTCGACTACAAAGAGCTGTTCGAGAAGGTGCAGGACTCCATCGCCGTTTACACCTCGGACGAGTTGGACATCGACGATGGTGGCGACGACGGCAATGTCACCTTAAAAAACTGGCTGAAGGAAGGCAAGGCGCAGCTCGATGCTGCCCGCGAGGCGTTGCGCTATTTGTGCGAGCCGGTGGCCACGCCGCGCGAGATGGAGCAGTACCTGCATTATTTCTGCGGTGATGCCAACGATCCGGAGGCGCTGCTGAACACCGAGCCGCTGCGCATTTCGTTCTACAAGTCGGCAGCTGCGTTCCTGCGAGCCTATGCGGCAATTGCCCAGAACCTCGAAGAAGCAGGATATTCAGCGGCTGACATCGCTGCGCTCGAAAACGAAATTGAGTTCTACAGCGACACGCGCACTGCGATCAAAAAGCATTCAGGCGAAGAGCTGGACATCAAGCCTTACGAGGCGGATATGCGCCACCTCATCAACACTTACATCCAAGCAGACCCGGCTGAAGATTTGGGCAACCTGAGCTCGCTCTCACTGACTGAGCTGATCATTGAAACCGGTATTCACGATGCCATCGCCAAGAAGCTGAACCAGAAGGGAAAGCTCTCGAGAAATGCGATTGCTGAAGGCATCATCAACAACGTCCGTAAAACGATCATTCGTGACCAGCTGACTGATCCGAAGTTTTACGACGAGATATCCAAGCTCCTCGAAGACCTGATCAAGCAAAAGCGCGACGACACCGCTGCCTACGAGAAATTTCTCCAGAAGGCAGAGGAGTTGGTGAAAAAGATGGCGGCAAAGAATACGGGTAGCCATCCCCATGTACTCAACGGCCACCCAGAGGCCATCGCCCTTTTCAACAACCTGGCGAGCATCTCGACCACAACTTTCGTTTGTCCGGCTGACGACGATGGCAAAGCGACGCTCGCGCTTGAACTTGATCAGGCGATGCGAGAGCAGGCACCGGCAGGCTGGAAAGGCGATGACACTCGGGAGAAGCAAGTGCTCAATGCCCTGTTCCCCATCATGTCTCGTGATCGCGTGGCGACGCAGGCCATTTTTGAAATCATCAAGAACCAACCGGGGTACTGATGAACGAGACGATCCAACTGGGCGAGATTTCGATAACGGTGACCAGGAAGGACATCAAAAATGTCCACCTCACCGTTCATCCGCCTGATGGACGTGTGACCCTTGCCGCTCCGAGCAACACACGCCTAGAAGTAGCGCGCGCCTACGCGATCTCCAAGTTGGTCTGGATTCGTGAGCAGCAGAGAAAGTTGGAATGTCAGGCGCGGGAAACACCACGCCAATTCATTGAACGCGAGAGCCACCATGTTTGGGGGCGTCGCTATTTGATGACGGTCGACTACCAAGATGTGAAGCCCTTAGTTGTCCTCAGCAACAAGCGGATCACCTTGATTGTTCGTCCTGGCTGCAGTGCAGAAAGGCGCGCAGAAGTGATGCATGAGTGGCACAAGTCGCTGCTGCATGAGGTCGTACCGCCACTGATTCAAAAGTGGGAGCGAAAGCTCAAGGTGAACGTTTCAGGCTACTTCCTGCAGCGGATGAAAACCAAGTGGGGCAGTTGCAATCACGCAGCGGGAAATATCCGCCTCAATACGGAGCTGGTGAAAAAGCCAAAGGATTTAGTTGAGTACGTCATCGTGCATGAAATGGCCCATTTGATTGAGCCCACGCACAGCGACCGATTCATCGCAATCCTTGATGAGCATTTCCCTACTTGGCGCGAGGCACGGGACGAGCTTAATGAGCTTCCGTTGGCAGCAGAGGTTTGGAAAGAGTGAACATCGGAGAAAAATTTTGGCGTTGAATAGATACGATGCATTGTCCTCGACGTGGAGCATGCCGAGACATGGCAGTGGAGTTGGCAATGGCTAAGACCAAACGCCCCTCTTCGCTTAAGGCCATATGGCTGCTGGCGGATGTTGATATTGTTGTGACCGTTTCCACACCGATCTGGACCTGCTCCAAAAAGAGAAAAATATGGACCCGCAATCATCGCTAAATAAAGAATACGAAAGTGATGGTCTTTGCCGCATCCTTGCACTCGATGGGGGCGGTGCGAAGGGCTTTTACACGCTCGGCGTCCTCAAAGAAATTGAGGCCATGCTGGGCTGCCCACTCTACAAGCGATTCGACCTTGTTTTTGGAACGAGCACTGGGGCAATCATCGCGGCGCTCATCTCCCTTGGCTACGATGTTGACAAAATCCACGATCTCTACAAAGAGCATGTACCGACTGTCATGTCGCGCCGCACTCAGGCGGGTCGCACTGCGGCTTTAGCTGCTCTTGCCAAGTCAGTTTTTGCTGATAAGACCTTCACCGACGTGAAGACTGGGATCGGCGTGGTCACTGCGAAGTGGATGACCGAAAGACCGATGATTTTCAAGGGGAATATCCAACAGGCACATGGAATGCAGGGCACCTTCGTGCCAGGTTTTGGCGTATCCATCGCGGATGCCGTGCAGGCATCGTGTTCGGCATTCCCATTCTTCGAGCGCAAGGTCGTGACTACGGCTGGTGGCGACAAGATCGAGTTGATAGACGGTGGCTACTGTGCAAACAATCCGACGCTCTATGCAATCGCCGACGCAGTCGCGGCGCTTAAGAAAGACTATAAGAACTTGCGGGTGATCAACGTCGGCGTCGGCGTTTATCCAGAGCCGAAGAAACTGCTCATGTGGTTAGTGAAAAAATTCCCTTTCAATAGCATCGAGTTGCTTCAGAAGACACTCGAAATCAATACGCAATCGATGGATCAGTTGCGGACCGTTCTGTTCAAGGACGTACCGACTATTCGGATCAGCGATACTTTCGAGCGCCCCGAGATGGCAACCGATCTTCTTGAGCACGACCTTGGGAAGCTCAACATCCTGCGGCAGCAAGGGCGAGAGTCGTTTGCATCGCGTGAGGTTAATCTTAAGAAATTCCTTATTTGAGGGAGGCAACGTGGGCATACCTGAATCTCAGTTGCAAACGTGGTCACACCAAGGCTCGATAACGCAATCAAGCAATACCTACAACAGCATCAAGAATGTGCTGGAAGCCTCGACTACGCCGTATAGAGACAGAAATTTCGAGTGCTTTTTGCAAGGCTCATACGGCAATGACACGAATATATTCGCAGAGAGCGATGTCGATATCGTGATCAAGCTCGACGATTGTTTTCACAGTGATTTGGAATCACTCAACGAGGATGAAAAATCAAACTACAAACGGATGTATTCAGATGCGACATACTGCCATTCGGATTTCAAACGCGACGTACTAAAGGTCTTGACCGCCCAGTATGGTGCTGACGTCAAGGACGGTAAAAAGGCAATTTCCATTGCAGCACGCGG
The DNA here is from genome assembly GCF_049340285.1 of Undibacterium sp. SXout20W. Lineage (NCBI taxonomy): Bacteria > Pseudomonadati > Pseudomonadota > Betaproteobacteria > Burkholderiales > Oxalobacteraceae > Undibacterium > Undibacterium sp. SXout20W. Next base: position 23,260 of record NZ_JBMPPH010000004.1, read on the forward strand.
CAATCGCCGCAAGGCTGATGTGATAGTTGCCACGGCATTCCGTCGCTACCATTCGTTCAAGAGCTCAAACTTAGAAAACCACACCGACGGCATCTGTTTTTTTACGTCTGCTGGTATTCGAGTCGACAACTATCCAATACAGCACCGCGAAAACCTTACGATGAAGCACCAGAATGCCAATGAATGGTTGAAGCCGATGATTCGCGTCCTGAAAAATATGCGTAGCCATCTCGTCGCCAATGGGGTTCTTGAAGCAGGGGGTGCCCCCTCTTACTACATCGAGGGATTGCTTTACAACGTACCGGAAGACAAATTTGGATCGAGCTACGGCGATTGCTTCATCAACGCATTTAATTGGATTCAGACAGAGGCAGACAAGACAAAATTTGTCTGTGCAAACGAGTTGTACTATCTGCTGCGCGATGATTCGTTTACCTGTTGGCCAGAAGCGAACGGAGAGGCTTTCATCAATGCAGTAATCAACCTCTGGAACAACTGGTAAGCGATGGGCATCTACTCAGGTTGTTATCGACATTTCTGCTTCTCGCCGTCTATGCCGCTCCGTTCACACGTTCCGCCACATGCAGCCCACCCAGGCCAAGCATGCCAAGCGTGAGCGTGGTCAGCGGCCCGATGTCGAGCGAAGGCAGGTTGAGTGGATGCCCCACTGCGGCGGCTACCGCATTCGTCAGCGGCCCACCCACAAAATTCCAAGCGTACCCCGCGACGCATACCCAGCCCAAGCCCCCGCGCCAGTGCTGCAGTGGGTCCGAGCTTTGCGCCTCGGCCTTGTCGATATCGGTTTGTGTTTGAAGAAGAGCAAGCGATGCGGCGAGTTTGGCCTTGTCCTCTTCCGTCTTGTCGGGAAAGAACATGCCGATGATGCCTTTGGCGGCTTCTGCTGCCGTGCCGATGCCAGAGATGTCCATGTCAACCTCCTTCAGGCTTGGCAGGCGGCCGGCTCACAGCCTGGTGCCCAGTGATATTCGACGGTGTGCTCCCTGGCGCCGACGAATTCGATCAGTTGCGCCAGGGTCGTGCGGCTGTTGAGGATGGCCATTTGCGCGCTGCCGTCGTCATTCGCCAACGCTCCGTAGCGGCTGCCAACAAGCGTGCATCCATGCACCTGGGTTTCCATCCCCTGTGACACATCTCCCGCGAAATTGCCGCAATGGATCAGGCAGTTCTGGCGTCCATGCCTGTCTTGCAGACGCAGCACATCACAATCGAGATGATCGGAATGCCAGATCGACGCGCTGTAGCTGTCATCAATGATGCAAGAGATGCCGGGCGTGTTGTCCTGCCACGGCAACTCCAACGTTGCGCAGGCAAAGGTGTCGCCAGCGGGATTGGTAACGACCAGATCGCCAGGCGTGCCACTGGACGTCGATTGTTTTCGGGTGATGGTGATGTTCATTTCAGACCTCCGGTTTTGGTGTAGGTGTAACCAGCCAGCATCAGAATGCCGGCGATCAGGATGCGTTTGAGCCAGGACACGACGCCCCGGCCGATCAAGCGTTCGAATTGCGCTTGCAGTGCGTCAGACAAGGCTTGACTGAGCACCGGCGCGGATTTTTCAAAGGCATCGCACAAAGCAGCGGCAAGCGCCTGGCGATCGTTTTCGGACAGCAGGTCGCCCTGCCGTTCAACATGAGATTCAATGGGACGGCCGCATTCACAGACATCAGACATGCCTGACTCCTTTCATTCAAATTGGGAATGCCGCCAGAGCTGGCGGCGGGATTTACGCGGGCACGCGACCTTCGCGCAACCACTTGACTGCGATCCACTTTTCACCCTCAATCACGGCGTTACCGCTGTGCAGGGTGCGTGGATCGAGTCGGCCTTCTGCATCGCAGTAGGAAAAGAAACAGGCATTCCCCTGTACAGCAGCCACCTTGACGCCGGCGCTTGGAAACTCCGTTTCGCCGCCCATGGGCACCGTGTTCAGGTAAATCAGGAAGGTGGCGATGCGCTGTCCGCCCTTGTCTGGTCGAACGATGTCGGCAGATGACGCACTCTCCAGTGGGAAGTAGTCCCAGTGCGGAACGTAGTGCTGGCCTGGCTGGTAGTTCAACACCTGCAGGCCTTCGCCGTTCTCAACGGGTATGCCGGTGATGTCAGCAATGCGCTGCTCGATATCCGCAACGACGGGAAGCTCACCTCGCTGAAAATAGCAACCTGAACTGGTGCGCGAGTCATCGACCCGTATGCCGTCGAGGTGGTGGACTACGGAGGACCGCTTCATGCGCGGCCGAGCAAGATCAATCAGTGCCTGGCACGCGGCGGCATCCAGAAACTGGTCCAGTACAACCACATTCGGCTGCTTGATAGCGGCCAGAACCTGACAGCGTCGGCCGCCGGCTAAAACCTGAGCCGGCGGATAGCTCAGCTGGATCGTGGCCGAGTCACTCATGGCGCACCGCCGCGAGATACGTGCGGTTGAGCATCGGGTGATCCTGGTCGGTCGGTCCCCAATCCCCATCGGGGTGAAAGGCAATCACGTCGAGCCGTTCATCTTCGGTGCGAAAGCGATGCAGCTCCCGTTCCTCAATACAAAACAGCGTGCCAGCGGTCAGCGGAATTTCCTGATCAGTCAGGCAAGCGAATCCGGCGCCGCGCGCGACCACGCCCAGCCGGATCGATGGGTGAATGTGAAACGATTGGCGCACATCCGCCGGAAACGACAGGTGGTTCAGACTGGGGTCGCCACGGCGCGGCGGATAGACCAGGAGTGAATCGGAGCAGTTGTCGATGTAGCACAGCCGCCCCGATGCCTCGATCGGCCCACCGACCAGACCTTGTCCGCGAAAGCCATGGCGGACCACGGCAAAGACCTGTGCGTCTGCATCATCGTCGTCAAGCGTCAGCGTTGCCGGCTCGTCATCGGTCGCATGGCAAAAATACTGGCCTGGGCCGACTGACCGCAGGCGTTTGGACGTGGCGGCTCCATGTTGCCCGGCAATGATGTGCGCAGCCTGTTCCGCATCGGCCGACACCACAAACCCGTACAGCGTCGAAAACGGCGGTACGGTGATGTGTGCCGTTTCGTCTCTCGACAAGAGCCAGGCCTGCGATGGATACATCCCGTGACGGGCATCGATATACATGCCAGTTTTCATGGTCAGGCTCCCGTAGTGGTTGTTGCGACCACGATGCCGTTGGCCTTGTTGTAGGTCGATGCGGCACTGCTGAGCTTGGCCAGATCACTGCTATTGGCAGTCCGGAATTCGTTGTAGGCGGACTGACTCTCCCAAACGGTGGTCGTCGTTTTGGTGAGCCCATCGGGCGACATCGCGACCGATCGCGATTGCACCGCAGGGTTGGTGCGCAAAGCGTGGTCGATGTTGGCGATCGACGTGGCGACGTCCGGATCGATGTCAGCACTGTCTTTGAAAACGGCCTGGCTGTTCGATGTGCGGGTCGATGTTTTGGTTACGGTGAACGACATGGGGTCTTCCTCTCTCGGAATGGTGGGTTGAACAAAGGGGTAAACGATGAACTGCGATGGATGCCGCAATGCAGAAATTCCGCTCAGCGATTTACTGCGCGTTGAGTACGAATGCCTGCAGGCCAGCCTGGTCGACCGGCAAACCATCTGCCGTGATGGCCGCCACCGGCGGATACTTGAAGACCCGGCATAGCGAGCCGATCTTCAGCTTGGTCAGATACCCGGCATCGCCGGTGAAATCGACGATGTAGCGTTTTGCCGGCATCTTGTAGGTATCGATCCGATCCCCCATTTTGTCAAAGGGATGCGTCATGCTCCAGCACTGGAAGGCTTCGCTATCGAAGAAGTGCTGAACCCGGCCGATCAGCGCCCGGTAGTCGGCGCGCTGCTCATACAGCAGATGACGGAACTTCACGTGCTGCCACTTCTGCGAGAAATTCCACCACCACAAAAAATCCTGGGTGCTCGCCAAGCGGTACGGTGCTTGCGTCGCAATCGGCGCATAGTGGCGATAGATGGTCTCGCCCATCTGCGCATCGCCCGAGAGGCTGGCGAACAAATTCGGCAAGACCTCAGCGTATGGGCGCGAAAGACTGTCGAATCCCAATCGCCGGGTGCATTCGAGCATCAGGTCCGAGCCAAACAGCTGGTCACCCAATTCGCCGGTAAGCACCACCTCGTCAAACAAGCCAGCCTTGCCGACAGTGCGCTGCACCGCCAGCTTGCCGGCAATCTGCGTGTGATAGAAGGCTGGGTTCTCCATGATGCTGTGACTGGAGAGAAACACGGTCAGCCGGTCGTGCTCATGGACGGGAAGCGCCTTGAGCAAGGCGACCAGCGTCACGGTCGAATCGATTCCGCCCGACCACATGATGTGCAAGTGAGGATGGGCGGCGAGCAGTTCCTGCGCGCGGGCATCACAGCAATCAGCGAAGGAAACATCTTGTCTGCCAGCCAGGCTCGCCGGATTTGGCATGGGACAGCAGGCAGCAAAGCGCAGCAAATCAGGTTTGATGACCAGCCGCGAAGTGGTGACAACGCCTCCCAGGACCTGACGCAGTCCACTGGCCAATGAATGGCCCGCGACCAGATTGCGTGCCACAAGCAATTGAGTCGGCAGTTCAGTCATGGCAGCCATACCTCACGAACAGTGAATCGAGATCGTGGTGATCGCGCGTGGCGCAAACCTCCGCGAGTGCCTGGAGCCGTCGCACCTCGGACTGCACCAGCGCATCCTGCCGGTCAGCGAACTCGATGCGCACGCGATCGGCCGCGACGGCAAGCGTCGTGTTCGAGGCCTGCGCCATTGCGTCCAGCAGTGGAAGTGCTTCTGAAGTCTTGCTCGTTTCCAGGCGCTGACACTCGACATAGGCCAAGTCGAGCAACCGATCCTGAAGCGGCAATGCGCCCGGAGCATGGGCCGCACGCTGAGCACGCAAGGCCGCATGCACGCGGTCCATCAATAGAAGTCGCCGGTAGTGGAAGCGGTAGTCCTCCGCATCCGGCGCCGCTGCTTCCACCACCCCGTCACGCAATCGATACCGATAGGGCTTGCGGTAGTTGAAATCGTCTGGCACTTCGCCCCAGTAGTGGAACGGCTCGTAGCGCTCGTCTAGCTCGCGAGCAAGATGCTGCCGGTCGAGATCGACGTAGTTGATGACATAAACGATGACGCCAGTCGGCATGAAAGCCAGCCCGGCCATTTGTACATACATGAATGACTCCCTTGATCAACCACCGGTTGGCGGGGGTGGGGGTGGAGGCGGCGGTGGCGGAGGAACCGGCGGAGGTGGTGGTGGCGGAGGTGGCGGTACCGGCACAGGTGGCGGCGGCGGTGGTGGCGGAACCGGCACGGGTGGTGGTGGCGGCGGTGGCACCGGTGTTGGGGTCGGAGCCGGCGTCGGTGTCGGTGCCGGTGCTGGTGGTTGGTAGGCCGCCAGCGCAGACGCAATCGCCACGTTGACCATGTTTTGAATGGTCGGCAGCTCTGCGGCAATCGCAGCGCGAATCAATGCCTCTACGGCCAGCGTGAGCTGGTTAAGGCTGTTGCGATCCGGCGCGAGGCCGCCCGCGACAATGGCGTTGCGAATCTCTTCGCTGATCTGAAAGAACCAGTAATCTCCGGGTGTGGTGGCCGGTGTATTGGTCGCCGGGTTGCCATCGGTCGGGTAACCAATGGACGGATTGCTTGGCACGGCAGGTGGCGTTTGGGCAGCATTGGCTTCCCATACTCGGTTGTCCATGAAATCTCCTACAGTTCGTTCACGTATAGCTAAACAGCAAGGTGGTGTGCGCGGGCTTGATGCGTCGCATGACGCACTCAAGCAAGGTGTTGCCCCAGGCAGCCAGCGGATCGGATACGCGACCGTTGACGGTGAGCGTGGTTTTCGTGTCCCCTACGGGCGTGGTGATCGTCCATACATAAATCCAGCCGCTATTGGCCAGCGGGTTGTTCACCGGCGAGATGACGGTATCGACTTCTTTCCAACCCTCAGTGATCGCGATGGCAAAACCCATCGCCCGCGCCACGGCAATGAAATAGGCACGTGACTGACCGCCAACCTGCACGAGTTTGGAAACCAGCGCGGCTTGCAGTTGCGGCTGCATCTGTTGGCCGCCAAGCGCAATCACGCACGGATCTGGTAATCCCGCGACGCGCTCCCAGTCAGCGAACAGTTCAGATGTCGTGCGCGGATCGGCCTCCTCGATGAGTTGCCACGCGCGCGTATCCAGCCGCGCCAGTTCCTGCGCAAGCCCCGTAAACAAACGGGTAATGCCCGCATCAGGGTCATCCGTCCATGCAGGCCCGTAGGGCAGCAACTGCTGCAACAACGTCTGATAGTCGGTCGCCGCCAGCGGCTTGCTGACCTGGTTGGTCACCGCCGAGCTCATTGGCGTGTTTACAGCCACGTCACGCCCCCCATGACCGGGATCTGGCCGGCGGACATGACGATGTTGGCAGCAGGCGTTATCAGGACGTAGTCCCACTCTCCAGCCGCCGCAGAGATGGCCGAGCGCATATGCGAGAGCAGGATCGTGCCACCAGGCTGCCCCTCGCGTGCCAGCAGGTCAGCCAGTTCAGACGTGACCGCTCTTTGTTCGGCCAGGGTATCGGGGCTCAATCCCTCGACTGTGAAGTTGACTGGCACTGCGACAGGCGCGTAGACAGTCACATGGGCCGTCACCGGGCGCAGGCCATCGATGAAATTCGCTATTGCCGCAATCTGCGCTGCGGTCGGCAGGATTGCGGCGCCGGTGCCGTTGCCGTCGCACACAAAGGCAACGCCGACAGTGCCCCGGCCGAATTGTTCCGGCACACACCACGCTCGGGTGGCTCCACCGCCCGGGGCTGCCAAGGTCCATTGCACGTAGTCATTGGCATCGCCACCCTGGGGCGGCTGCTGAATGCGATTGAGCAAGCGCGCACGCAGGCTGTCGTCTGATTCGAGATCGCTGCCACCAGAGAGAGGGCCGAGCGTGGCAGCTGTCTGCACGCCGAGAATGGGCGTGACAAGATTGACGGTTTGGTTGGCGTAGCCATTGCCGGCTGCGGCAGGATTGACGGCGGCAACGGACGCTGTGGCGAGATTTCCAGAGACGGTGATGTCTGCCGTAGTGTGAAACTGCGTGCCGTCCAACGTCTGCACCAGGGTGCCAGCCGGGATGTCGGCAGCGCCGGGCGTCACTGTGAAAACAATGCTGCCCGTGGCAGGTGTGGCGACCAGTCGCTGCACACCCCAGACGGATGCCCAGCGCTCCAGAAACTCGGCTTCGGCGGTGTCAATGATGATCTGGCGACTGATCCATTCGATGAAGCCGTACAGGCCATGTGCGACACCAGCGAGCACACGTGCATAAACCTGAGCGTCGGCGCGGCGCAGTACGTTGTCCAGTTGCAGCCGCTGAAAAACATCATTCGTGGTGCGGTTGATCAGATCCGCGAGGGACGGTCGATTAAACATATTCAGACCACATTCAAGAAACTCCAGAGGTTCTGGAACCGGATGACGGCCAAGGCGCTGCCATCCGCGTTGTAAAAAGTGCAGCCAAGCGCCAGGGTCGACAAGCCTTGGCGCTCAGCAGAGACATCAACCCGTGCTGCCACGCCATCGTCGAGCAGCCACTGCAAGGCTTCCCTGGCATAGTCCTTGGCCTTTTGAGCCGTGGTGTCGGTGAGCTTGGCGCGTGACAGCAGCCAAAGCCGGGAACCGATGCGGTCGTTCGCTGCCGGCGGGTACGAGTCACCCCACCAACCCATCCGTGAACCCGAGACATTGGGCAAGGCATCGTCCGCATTGGCGCGTCGCCAAGTGAAGAGACTGACAATGACCGCTCGCACCAAGGGATCGGCCTTGTCGTTGTCGATGTCCTGCAAAAGGCCGAGCGGAGTCATCCGACCGTCAACGGTGACGGTCAGCGGCATCGTGTCGCGCATGGTTTATTCCTGTTGGTTCGGCACGGCCGTGGTGAAACCGTCGCCGTGGCTGTCGGTGCCGCTGTGCGTATGGCCGTTGTAGGTCGCACGCATGCCGGCCATGGTCTTTCCGCCACCTTGGTCCGCCACGTCGTGCGCAGCGGTGATGGTCTGGTCGCAGGTCAGGTTCTGCGTCACTTCCAGAGTGCCGACTATTTTTGAGTTGGCATTGATGGTCAGGCCTGCGGCGAAAGTCATTTCACCGCTGCCATCCCCATTCATTTGCACAGTCGAACCGGCCTTATCGGTCAGCCTGATCCCGCCACGCATGAGATAGACCGATTGGCCCTGGTCGTCATGCAAGATCACTTCGCCAGTCGTCAATCCTTTCACGCGATAGCGTCGATCGGCAACGCACACGACGACACCATGCGAGCGATCGCCATCGAGGAACAGCGCCAGGCACTCCGCGCCGGGATTGGGTTGGCTGGTAAAGCCATAAGGCTCGAAGTGCTCGACCTTGTCCTTGGACTCACCGGCCAACAGGCGCAGCTGCAGCGATTGCATTTTGGTCGTGGCATCGACCAGCGTGACGGTGCCGCGCGCGATCATGTTGGACAGCCGCCGGGCATAAGGGGCAACCAGTTTTGCGAAATCTGTCATTGCACGCTCATCTCACATCACCCCAGGTATCGGCGCCGCCTTTTTTGACTTTGCCCTTGACCGGTTTGGCTGCCTTGGATCGATAGCCGTCCGGCGGGCCGACACGCAGTTGGGTGCGCAAGCCACCGGCGTCGAGTTGGTAATGCACTTCGGCGATGACCATGGTTTGATCAAACCCGATCAGGCTGTCCGTGACGCGCACCAGCAAGTTGGGTAACCACAAGCTGCCATCAAGCTGGCGCCAGCCCGCCACCGTGTAGGTGGTCTCAAGCGCCTTGGCCGCCCGGTGCGCGCGCTCATACAGGGCGCGGTCCTCGCAGGTGCCCGAGTCCACATGGCCGGCCTGCTTGAGCACCAGCACCCGAAAGCGCTTGGACCTTGCATCCAACAGGCTCGCGGTAACCGGCGCACCGGTGTCCGTGATGCCGCCCTCGAATTCGGCTTCGCTCTCGTCATCCCCCTCGGCTTCATTGGCATCGACGCCGAAATCACTATCGTTACCTGCGCGCTGCCCCTTGACGACATAGCGCGACATCACCGCCTTGAAGTCGAGCTCGCAGGCGGCATCAAAGATGTTCTGGCCCAACACCAGCGCGGTGCTGGCATTGCCGGCGCTTCCCACGTCGATGAAGACGAGGTCACCTCTTTCGTTGTCGGTGGAGAGCACATGGCGCAAGCGCATCAGCCGGTCGATGCTCTCGAACACCGTTTCTCCAACCTGCACGTGATGCTCCGCGATGGGCGAACCTGTATCGATTTCGGATAGCACGCGCACGCCATAGGGCGCGGCAAGTGCTGCGGCAATGGTCTCGAGCCTGGCGTTGCGCCAGACGTTGGCACCACTGCCAGCAACGGCTGCAGCGGGTTTGATCACCTTGCCCGTCTTGCCATCCTTGCCTTTCACGTCGGCCCACAGGCTGTTCCCGGGTGATGTCGGCGGCGAACCGCCTGAGTCTGGCGGACAGCAGTCCACCAGATCACAGGTCTTGCTTCTGCCTTTAACGGTGACGCTGAGCGAATGGCCGCCGTACTGGATCGGTGTGGCATCGACAAAACCGGTGAGCACCAGGTCGTTGCCGATGAATACCTGAGCCGCGTCAAACGGACGGATGCTTCGCGAGAGAAAGGCAGCAGAAGTCGGCTGCCCCGGCCAGCGGTCGGTGACTTCCAGCTCAAAGCTGCGGGCCTGACGTTCGATGCCGGCCTCGATGTTGATTTTTTTCCAACCGCCATACTCCTGACCTTTGATAATCAGGCGCACCTGATTCTCCGGCGCATTTGACAATATCGCCGCCGGATACCCTGGGTCACTCGTCATGTCAGGCGGCCAGTACTGAAAGCGGAATTGGCGGCGTCATACCGGGATGCCGGATGCCGTTACGAAAGAGAATCTCAGCGTCACGCGTGGCATCAAAGTAGAGCTCGTAGGCGATGGCCAGCATCGGCATCGTCTCCAGCGGTGTCCATGTGGTCAAACGAGCCGCGCTTTGCGCACGGCTAGTCAAATCCAAGTAGACAGCAGAGCGCACTTCTTGCAAGGCATCAAAGGTGGCATCGCCACAGAGGCGCATTTCTGCATCAAGCGCCGACAGCAGCGTGTCGCGCACCGCCAGCATGGCGTCCTGTGTCACCTGCTGAGTGACCGCCTGCGGCTGTGTAACACCGGCTTGGGCGTTGTCCTGTTCGGTGCCAACCAGTGATGAGATGCCGACCGCCTGCGCCAGCAGCAGTTGCCGGCCGAGTCCATACACCGCGCCGGTATTCGTGTTGGTTTGTTTCCGCGATGGTGTGTCGTTGCGAGTCACTGGATTCACGCCAGGCGGCAGCATCGCGCTCGACGATGCGGTCCCACTGATCAGCTTAACGACACTGGACCACGCGGCAACGCTACCGGCGGCACCGGACAGACCGAAGGCACCCAGCAGCGTCTGCCCCAGCATCGCAGGATTGCTGATGAATGATGCGGCTTGCGTGATGAGATTGGCAGTGGTGGTCGCAGTGCCGAGCACTTGCGCAATCTGCCCGGCGCCGAGAAATCCCAACATCGTCGACAACTGCCCCTGCGCCGCGCTTGACACAAAACTCTGAAAACCCGTGACGGTGAACGACTGCGAGAAATCAGCCACTGCAGCAGAGGCCAAACCGTCTGCAGTCAGCCTGCTGGCCGCCTGCGTCGAACTGGTCGGATTAGGGAACGCCAGTTCACCCGACTCCACGAAGGACATGGAAACGGTTGCCATGCCCAGCTCGGAATCGAAGCGCACGCGTGCAGGTGCCGAAAGGCACACTTGCATCGAACCCAGCCAGGGATGCACGAGCGTGGCCGCACCGGCAGTTTCCAGTGCCGCCAGTAGTTGGTTGGCCTGATCGACATAGTCGGTACCGATCAGAAAGCCATCGAACGACATTTCACGGGTAGCCCGGCCCAGGTCCTCCACCCACGGTTGATCGCGCTGGGGGTATTCATGAACCTGCACGCGGCGGCCGACACCGAGATCGGCGCCATTGACCTGAAAGGGCACGCCACGAAACGAGGCAGGCCGCAGCAGACTGGATAAATGACTCATCAGGAATTTCCTAAGGAAACGCAGATTTATTCATCAAACAAGCCAACCTAAAACTAGCTCAAACGTTATGAGAGAAGTTCCAACGACTTGATCGAAAAAAATGAATTCAACGACTCCAACCCAAATCAGTTTTGCCGAAGCGGAATACGCGAAGAAGAAAAAGCAGACACGTCGAGAGTTGTTTTTAGCGAAGATGGAGCAAGTCGTTCCTTGGGCGAGGCTGATGGAAGTGATCGAGCCGCACTACCCCAAGAGTGGAAGAAGAGGCCGCCCGCCGATGGGATTGGAACGCATGCTACGGATGTACTTCATACAGCAATGGTATGGATTAGCCGATGAAGCAGTAGAAGACGCCATCTACGACTCACAAGCGCTACGTCAATTTTTAAGCATCGATCTGAGTCAGCACAGCGTGCCTGACGCCACCACCCTGATGGGGTTTCGCCATCTGCTTGAAGCCCACCACCTAACGCAAGCGCTGCTCATTGAAATCAACGCGATGTTAATCGAGCGAGGCTTATTGATGAGCAAAGGCACGTTAGTCGATGCCACCCTGATTGCCGCCCCCAGCTCGACCAAGAATCAACGTCATTCGCGCGACAGCGAGATGCACCAGACCAAAAAGGGTAATCAATACTACTTTGGCATCAAGGCACACATCGGCGCAGATGAAGAGTCCGGGCTGGTTCACACCGTCATCACCACCGCCGCCAATGTCAGCGACATCAGTCAAACGCACGCATTACTGCACGGGCAAGAACAAGAAGTGGGCGCGGATGCCGGCTATGTGGGTGTAGACAAGCGCGCAGACATGCAGCAAGCGTTGTTGAAGAATGAGCAGGACGTTCAATGGCGCATAGCCAAGCGACGCACGACCATCAAGAAGATGGATGAAGGATGGAAGAAGGAATTAGCGCAAGCCTATGAGAAGTTAAAGGCCAAAATCAGAGCGCGGGTAGAGCATCCCTTTCACGTCATCAAAAACCTATTTCGTCATAGGAAGACGCGCTACCGAGGTATCGCCAAGAATGATGCGCAGCTTCAGATGCTGTTTGGTTTGAGTAATCTATACATGATGAGGGAATCATTACGCCCATAGTGGGCGTTGTGGTGCTTGAAGCACCAGGAAATGCAGTAAAAAAGGCAAACAAAACGGAAAAACAAACGCCGCAAGAAATAATTCATCGTGGCTTCATGATTTGATGCAAAAAAAAATCGCATCAAATCAGTCGGATCGGTGAATGTTGATTAAATCCGCGTTTCCCTAAAGATTGCTTTTCATTGATTGCTGGAATGTGCGCCTGAATAGCTTTAAATAAGCTGTCAGGGTCTACAAAGCAAATTTGCATTGTGTCGATCAATGCGCGTGCTGATTTTTCGCCTGAGATGTAGGCGATGACGTGGTTAAGTTCGCTCATGGCTTAACCCTTGATAATTTTGTAACTAGCAGATTGCGCATTTAAGCGACGCATCAGGGCTTCATCTACGTAGTTGCATCCGACTTCCTCGGCTTCCACGCTGATGCTGTTATTAGCCTCCATTGCTTTGCCCCATATTGCACTCAGAGCGTTGGCAATGTCGTTAAGGTGCATATAAGCATCCGGCGATTCAAGGCGGAATAATGCCAATTTAGCGATCGAGACTATTTCGCTTGATGCGTCAGAAGATATGCGATCGATAAACTCAATAGTATTGTGGAGTTCTTTAACATCGATAGATTTGCCTTTTGAGGTGGATTTGTTGTTAGACATGGTTAGTCCCTCGATTTCTGCAAGTGCTTTTTTTGATATTTCTAGATTGCGCTCAATTAATCCGAGACGGTAAGTCGAAAGACTGTAACCAATGCCGCACAATTTACTGATGACGTGCTCGTCACTACGTCCAGAAATAGAAAGGTGCTGAATAGCTTCAAAAATGGCAGATAAATCACTGATTACTTCATGCGCAAGCGAATGAGCATCGACGGCATCCTGTGCCAAGGAAAAAGCAATTTCGGATTGAGTTTGATTGGAGTTAAGCATTGTACGTTCCTTCGTTTTGATCTAAACAAACCACCTCACTCTCAAATGAGGTGGTCAGCGAGCGATAGAGTTTGAGAGACAGGCACGAAAGTACACCTGCGAGTCTTGCGACTCCTCTACCGCCGCCGACCATTGAAGGCAAACGAAGGCAAACACACGTAAAAAAACCGCATTGCGCGGTTCGTGCGCTTTCGTAATTCTGGCTCTCACCCCAGGTCACTTCTTTTTCAGTGACGTACAAAGAATAATTGCTTACATCCAGATTCGTCAAGAAGTTTTTTGATGGTTTTAGTAATTGAATCATTACTTCACCTCAGCGCGGTAGTTCAATGGGTCGGCAAAGAATCGGTGAAGCTCAAGATTAGGGTAAGCGGTGCAACGTTCGGAAAATTTGACTGGCTGTGGTGCGCGTCCGGCTTTGACAAGTTGGCGGAATTTCTCACGGCAGAATGGGGAGAACGGGGCGATTTGATTCCAACGGCTCATGCCGTCGGCTGGAAGGGTTTTACTTTGTGGTGTGTTTGATTGATTGTTCATGATTGCCTATCTTTGCTCGTTGCCGCCTCAATGTGGCGGGGTGATGCAACGATAGGCAATTCATACAAAAACTAACTCGATTTCGATTTTATACAACTCGATTTCGGTCTAATGGCTAATATTCATGCAGGTTTCCAAAGGGTCGAGTTATTTTGATTTTGGTTTCTCAATAACCTGTGCTGCTTCTTTAATCCACTTGCTCATCGTTTCTGAAGTAATAGAAATACCGTTTTTTTCAAAATCTCGCACAATGTCATCTAGCTTGTCCAACCGCTTAGCATGGATATCCATCCCATATCCGCCAATAGCTAGGCCGCCAATTAGTCGGAGTGCTGTCGTTTTGGCTTTGCCATCTAAATCTGAAATTTTCATATCTTCCGCAATATGAGGGAAACGATCAGGAAGTTGCCAGCTCTTCGATTTTGCCCAATTATAAAAAGCGTTCGTACTGATCGTTCTTTGAGGAATTGGAAGCGTTGATAATTCACCTTCAAAATCAACATCTCTATAAGACGCGACGGCGATTTTTAAGCGCCTAGTAAGCTCGTAGGAAGTTATAGAACCGAATGTTCGCTTACCGTTCGTTTTGTCAACGTCAAGCGGGAAAGCTTTTTTAAAGCTTGGAGAAATACCACATGACACCATTACTGTATCGACGAGAGTTGCTCTTGGCATTTCCCCCCACAAAGCCCAATCTGGAGTAAAAAAATCGATAGTTTTCTGAAATAGAAGCATCTCTGTATCGTTTGCGGGTACTTTTTCTTTAATTTCATCGATTAATGTTTGAATCACGCTTGCCCCTTATCCCCTTTAAAGCGGAAACCATGCCGGCAAGCAAAGGGGCAATGCTTGTTTTCCCGCCGTCGCGGTAGGCATGGTTAAACTGGTGTAAGGCACTTGGTTGCATGTGCCGTTATGTGAGTCGCTATCGACCCGTATTAATTTACTCCTATACTTGGCATTATTGCATCAAATAACCGCGTATGTGCAAAGTATGTCAAGCCGTGTGAATGTTGGCTAGTCGAATTTGCGAAGTATTATTCTGTGAAGATGCTCAAATAAACCTGAAGATGCTCACGTTTTTTTCTTGAGCATCTTGAGCGCCTTGAGCACCTTGATATTAGGTTTGCAACTTTAAAGATTGAGAATATTTACATCAGGAATAGCCTGAAAGCTAAAAACTCAACATCAACTGTCGCAAGTGTCGCAACTGTCACTGTCGCAAAACCTCAGAATAGATAATCTGTGATACCAAGTTATAAGGTGTTACTTCGTAAATTTTTCTTGAGGTGAAACAAGGTTTAATATCCAAGTCGCGTTTCAAACGCGGTAGGGCGCTACGCTGCTCTAAATGGTATGACCTGAGCGCCAGACTTTAGGCCGTCCGCATAGTCCGCCCACGCTTGCATCATCTTTCTACGTTCATCAAGATACTGCGCTTTCTGATATACGCCTTTAACGCCTTGTTCTTTATGGGCTAACTGACGGTCGATAGCGTCTGTATTCCAGCCCATTTCTGCCAGCATTGTTGCTGCTGTATGCCTGAAACCATGCGGTTGAATAATGTCACTGCTGTAGCCAAGGGTTTTCAGCGCGGCATTGATCGTATTTTCAGATAGTGGACGTTCGCCCGCGCGAACACCAAAGACATATTCACCATGCCCGGTAAGTGCTTGTAACCCCTGTAGTTTCGTGGCTACCTGATTAGACAAGGGTACGATATGGTCTGTCTTGGTTTTTGTCGCAATATAGCGCCACTCTCTAGTCTCAAGGTCAATATCTCGCCATTTGGCGCACCTAAACTCAGCGGGTCGGGTAAATACCAAGGGCAATAGAGAAAGGGCGACCTTCACCATGGGAGTGCCAGCATAATTATCTATGTCGCGTAGAAGTTGCCCTAACTGCTTAGGGTCTGTGATATGAGAGAAGTTTTTGCCGACATGCTTAGGCAGCGCGCCAATTAGGTCTGCGGCAATATCACGCTTTGCTTTCCCGTTAGCGATAGCATATCGCCATATTTGACCATTGACAGCTCGCAACCGGTTAGCCGCTTCTGTTGCGCCGCGTTGTTGAACTCTGCGCAAACATTCCAATAGATCAGGTGCTTCTATGTCGGCAATAGGTTTGCGGCCTAACCACGGTATTAAATCTTTTTCAAGATAAGCTAGAGTGCGGCTGGAATGACTTTCTGACCATGATGGCTTCATGCCCTCGAACCACTCCATAGCAATATGAGCAAATGAATCAACAGTGGGTAAGCCGGAATCTTCGCGTTTCTCAATGGCAATTTGCTCTTTCTGCTTCGCTATACCTTCTTTGCGTAACGCGCTGGGATCTCTCTTGGCAGATATCTCCTCCCGCGCTGCCTTTGCCTTTTCTCTGGCTGTTGCTAAAGTAGTATCGGGATATTTGCCGAGACTAATAGATTTTCTTTTGCCCGCGAAAGTGTAGTTAAAGCGCCAAGCCCTGCCGCCGCCTTTTACTGCCAGCAATAATACTAAGCCGCCGCCATCATCAAGGCGCTGTTTGCCCTTGTATTCGGTCGCACCTGCCTTAATCGCTCTCAGGGTTGTATCACTGAGCTTTTCTATTGCCATGATGCACCATGTAGTAACTGTAAAATGTAGTAACTAGAAAGTGTAGTAACTCATTAAATGTCAGTTACTACGATAGTTACTACATATTAGCGTAGGTTACTACAGCAATCAATGGGCAACGCTAGGCGAAAAAAAACCCAGTTACCTATGAGAGTAGCTGGGTTTTGGTCATACATTGTCATGCTTTTGCAGTAATTTGGTGGAGTCGGCGGGAATCGAACCCGCGTCCAGAAGCACTCTACAGACAGTTCTACATACTTAGTGCTGCCATTTGATTTAATCTTGACGACGCGGACGCACACGCTGCGGCAAGACGAGTTACCTATTATTTAATCCTGAGCCAAGTAACCCGACCCAAGACGATTCCATATGAATGTCCTTACTGCTGTTGCCAGCCCACCCTATGGACGAGGTAGTGTAAGGTTAGCCGGTATTAAGCGGCTAATGCGTACGAGTTATCGTTTGCAGTTATAAATTTCAGATTGTATTTACGAGGTAGTCTGGCCTCGGTATGCCCTGCGCTGCTTTGCAACCCCTGTCGAAACCTGGTCGACCCCTAAGCTTGCTAGTATACCTCAAATGGAGATGAAGGGCAGGAGATTCAAGAGCTGCTCGTTTTTAAATGTTTGGCACGTACTATGTCCAGTAATTCTAAAGGGCTATGTAAAATCAAATCTGCCTCCCAATGAGCAGGTTCTGTTGCGCCACAATAACCCCAGGCGGCGGCGATACTATGCATGCCGGCAGCCTTTGCTGCTTGGATATCACGCAAATCATCGCCCACATACCAGCAATGTGCAGCATCTATACCGAGTTGTCTTGCTGCTTCATAGAGCGGCGCTGGATGAGGTTTTGCGTGTGGTGTCGTGTCACCTGAAATGATGCATCGCGCTTGCTTTAAATCCAGTAAGGGTACGAGTGCATCCGTAAAACGCATTGCTTTATTTGTGATAATGCCCCACGGCAACAGCAACTGATCAATGCCACTCAGCAGGCCTGGAACTTCTTCAAACAAACAACTTTGGTCGGCAATTGCAGATGCATATTGATCTAAAAACTCGACACGCATTGCTTCGTAGATAGGATCTGTTGGCGCCACATTAAAACCTGCGCCAATCAGGCCGCGAGCACCTGCGGATGCGTAAGGACGCAGTTGCTCATAGGGTGCCGGTGGCAAGTTTCGTCTGACGCGCATAACGTTGACTGCTGCCGCCAAATCGGGTGCCGTATCGGCCAGCGTACCGTCGAGATCAAATAGAATTGCTTTTGGAGTTTGCATGAAATTTAAAAAAGTCGTCTGAGCTGAATCGGAATGATTGAGCTCAGATTGGGTATAGGCGGCGTTGACTTAAACTGGTTTTGTGCAAGCGATCATGTAATTGACACTCGTGTCATTATTGAGCGAATACATTTTTGTTATAGGGTTGTAACTGAGGCCTTTCATTGCATGTAAATCCAGGCCTGCATTACGCACATCTTGCGTCAATTCTGCCGGGGTTATGAACTTGGCATAGTCATGTGTGCCCTTAGGGAGTAATTGTAGGACGTATTCTGCCCCGATAATTGCGAACAGATAGGATTTTATATTGCGATTGAGAGTGGAAAAGAAGACATTGCCACCTGGTTTGACCATTTTGGTACAGGCGCGAACGATGGATGCCGAGTCTGGCACATGTTCCAACATTTCCATGCAAGTGACGACGTCGAATTGTCCGGCTTCAAGCTCAGCCATGTCCTCGGCAGGTATTTTTTTATAACGCACTGCAACGCCTGACTCAAGGCCATGTAAGTCCGCAACTTTCAAGGCTCTGTCGGATAAATCAATGCCAGTGACGGTCGCACCTTTCTTAGCCATCGATTCCGCCAGGATGCCGCCCCCACATCCCACATCAATGACGTTTTTGCCAGCCAATGGAATGCGCTGATTAATCCATTCAAGGCGTAAAGGGTTGATTTCATGAAGCGGGCGGAATTCAGAGGTTGGATCCCACCAGCGATGGGCAAGTTCACTGAATTTTTGAATTTCTGCTGGATCTGCGTTGATAGTAGACATGATGTAATCGCTGAAGCACATGAGGTGCGAATGGCAAAGAACGTATTGTAGGCCATTCGGACAGATGCCGCATTAGCCGACATCAAATCGTGAAGGTTTGAGGGTGGCGGCGTAAGCTTCTTATTAAAGCTAAGTCAGGCTTGCCAGAGTGAAGTGCTTGCTTTGCAATGCATGACTTGAGTCTGGAAAACAAAAAGCCCCGCAATTGCGGGGCTTTTACACAACTAAACCGAAGTTTAATTATTTAGTTACTGTGTGAGTACCAACAACTTCGATCTCTACACGGCGGTTTTTAGCACGGCCTTCTGCTGTTTTGTTGTCAGCAACAGGTTGTTTTTTGCCTTTGCCTTCAGTGTACACGCGGTTAGCTTCGATACCTTTAGTTACCAAGTATGCTTTAACTGCTTCAGCGCGACGGATGGACAATTTTTGGTTGTATGCATCTGTACCAACAGAGTCAGTATGACCAACAGCAACAACAACTTCCAGGTTGATTTGTTTCAACTTATCAGCCATGTCGTCCAGTTGTTTTTTGCCTTCTGGTTTCAATACAGCTTTGTCGAAGTCAAACAACGCGCTAGCAGCGAAAGTTACTTTTTCGGAAGTAACGACTGGTGCAGCTGGTTTTGGTGCTGGTGGCGCTGGCACTACAGCTGGAGCTGGTTTTGGTGCAGGAGCAGGAGCTGCTTCTTTTACCAATGGTGCATCGCAACCTGCAACTGCGTCAGCTGGGGTGTAGTACCCAGTACGCCAGCACAGACCGAATGGGTCAGTAGCGATAACACCGCGACCATCCTGAACGTAAGCACTGTTAGGTGTGCTTGCTTTGATGTCTTGTGCGGATACAGAAAAGGAAGCCACTGCGGACGCTGCGATAACGAGCTTAACTAAAATTTTCATATTTCTCCTCTCGGGTGAGATTGAATTACCGCAGATTAAACTGCGCAAAATGCTGCATAAAACCGGATGATACCACGAGCTTGAAAACAATACCATTTCGGCAAACAAGCTTCGTTCCTTCGGACGTATTTTGCCATAGTTAGAACCGACATAGGCCCTCTTGATAATTCATTAGAGCGACGAGTTCGCAAATATGTCGTGTATTGGCAACGAAATTGTCAGAAGTTTGTTGGTTTTAGAGTAATTTTGATGGGTTTTTTGGAAAGTTTCTCCAAATGTTAATCTTTGTCTTTGAGATGGTATTCATGTTGTTGCTAATGTGATGACATCTTTATTTCTCATAGATTGCCTGGAAGTGGTGTATTTCGTCGAAAAATAATGTCCTTTTTTGTGAAGATAGTTCGCCCTTTTCGCAAATAAGAATGTAAAAAAACTTTTTGAATATGTGGAAATGCTGCAACGCACTATCTTTAATTGAAATGTGAACAAAAAAATTGATTCAAAACAATGTAAGCACTTTGGGTACGCATGTATTTAACTGCACTTAGGTAAAGTGTGGATAAGTAAAGTATGGAAATGCTATTTATGACGCTTCAAGAGCCACAGGCATGTTAGAATCAAGAGTTAAATGTCATATAAATTAATCTGACTTACACAAGTCGTCTGGGGCAGTTGACCAGGTTCAGCGTTGGCCTGTTTGTTGAGGTACCAGTTGAATGGCGCTGTCCAGATGTGTGGGGGCTCTGATTAATATTCATGGCGTCATCAATTAACCAAGCTCTAATTTGCCGGCCTGCCAATGGATCAATTCGCAAAAGAAACACTCCCGATTTCCCTTGAAGAAGAAATGCGCAAGAGTTACCTCGATTACGCCATGAGCGTCATCGTTGGTCGAGCCTTGCCGGATGTGCGTGATGGCTTAAAGCCAGTGCATCGTCGCGTTTTGTTCGCGATGCATGAAATGAATAACGTCTATAACCGTCCTTTCGTGAAATGTGCACGTGTGGTCGGTGAAGTCATGGGTAAGTATCACCCGCATGGCGACGCTTCTATTTACGACACTCTGGTACGTATGGCGCAGGATTTCTCTTTGCGTTACACGCTTGTTGATGGTCAGGGTAACTTCGGTTCCGTCGACGGCGACAATGCTGCGGCGATGCGTTATACCGAATGTCGCCTCGATAAAATCGCCAATGAAATTCTGGCCGATATTGAAAAAGAAACCGTCGATTTCGTCCCTAACTACGACGGTAAAGAAAAAGAACCATCCGTATTGCCGACCCGTATTCCTAACTTGCTGATCAACGGCGCTTCCGGGATCGCGGTGGGTATGGCGACAAATATTCCGCCACATAATATTACTGAAGTCATTAACGGTGCGTTGCACGTGTTGCGCAATGCAGATTGCACGATTGATGAACTGATCGAAATTATCCCGGCACCAGATTTCCCGACAGCCGGTATTATTTATGGCGTCTCCGGCGTACGCGATGGTTATCGCACAGGCCGTGGCCGCGTTGTGATGCGCGCTAAGACGCATTTTGAAGAATTCGGCAAAGACAATCGTACTGCACTGATCGTCGATGAGTTGCCGTATCAGGTTAATAAGAAATCCTTGCTTGAACGTATCGCTGAATTAGTGCGCGACAAAAAGCTCGAAGGTATTTCTGATATTCGCGATGAATCGGATAAATCCGGTATGCGCGTTGTGATCGAATTAAAGCGCGGCGAAGTGCCCGACGTCGTTCTCAATAACCTGTACAAACAAACGCAATTGCAAGATACGTTTGGTATGAACATGGTGGCGCTGGTCAATGGTCAGCCAAAATTGCTGAATTTAAAGCAAATGCTGGAATGTTTCTTGTCGCATCGCCGTGAGGTTGTGACACGCCGTACCGTATTTGAATTACGCAAAGCCCGCGAGCGTGGTCATGTGCTCGAAGGTCTTGCTGTTGCTTTGGCAAATATCGATGATTTCATCGCGATCATTAAAGCCGCTCCAACACCGCCAATCGCGAAACAAGAATTGATGACGCGTGCGTGGGATAGCTCCATGGTACGTGAAATGTTGACGCGTACAGCGGCTGACAATCCAGGTGGCATCGCTGCCTTCCGCCCAGAGAATCTGCCTGCGCATTACGGTATTCAAAACGACGGTTTATACAAACTGTCGGATGATCAGGCACAAGAAATTCTGCAAATGCGTTTGCAACGTTTGACTGGTCTGGAGCAAGATAAGATCGTCAACGAATACAAAGATGTGATGGCTGAAATCGCTGATTTGCTCGATATTTTGTCGAAGCCAGAGCGCGTGACAACCATCATCACCGATGAATTGACATTAGCGAAAAACGAATACGGCGAAGGCAACAAAGATGTACGTCGTTCAGAAATCACGCATAACGCCACGGATCTGGAAACCGAAGATTTAATTACGCCGCAAGATATGGTCGTGACTTTGTCACACACCGGTTACATGAAATCGCAACCGCTGTCTGAATACCGCGCGCAAAAACGCGGCGGTCGCGGCAAGCAGGCGACAGCAACCAAAGACGATGACTGGATCGAACAATTATTCGTCGCCAATACACATGATTACATCCTGTGCTTCAGTAACCGTGGTCGTTTGTACTGGTTGAAAGTCTGGGAAGTACCACAAGGTTCTCGTACTTCACGTGGTAAGCCTATTGTGAATATGTTCCCGCTGCAAGACGGTGAAAAAATTACAGTCATTCTGCCTTTGTCAGGCGATAACCGTAGCTTCCCTGAAGATCATTATGTCTTCATGGCGACTAGCCTTGGTACTGTGAAGAAAACACCGTTAACGGATTTCAGTAACCCACGTAAAGCCGGCATTATTGCGGTCGATTTGGATGAAGGCGATTTCCTGATCGGTGCAGCATTGACCGATGGCAAACACGATGTCATGTTGTTCTCTGATTCTGGTAAAGCAGTCCGCTTTGATGAAAATGATGTACGTCCTATGGGGCGTACCGCACGTGGCGTTCGTGGTATGAATCTGGATGAATCGCAACAAGTGATTGCTTTGTTAGTGGCAGAAAATGAGCAGCAATCAGTCTTGACAGCGACGGAAAATGGCTTCGGCAAACGTACACCGATCACGGAATACACACGTCACGGTCGTGGTACCAAAGGGATGATCGCAATCCAGACGTCTGAGCGTAACGGTAAAGTCGTCGCTGCAACCCTGGTTGAAGCAACTGATGAAATCATGCTGATTACAACGGGTGGTGTGTTGATCCGTACCCGCGTTTCTGAAATTCGCGAAATGGGTCGTGCAACACAAGGCGTGACACTGATCGCCGTTGAAGACGGCACGAAGTTGTCTGGCTTGCAGCGTATCGTTGAAACGGATGCAGACCCAGAGGCGATTGATTCTGCCGATGTTGGTGAGGTTGATGCAAGCGCTTCGGATGCCAGTCCAGATGCTGATGTAGCGGAGTAATTGAATGACGGTCATCTACAATTTTTCAGCCGGTCCGGCGGTCTTGCCTAAAGAGGTTTTGCAGCAAGCCGCTGCCGAGATGTTAGATTGGCATGGCAGTGGTATGTCTGTCATGGAGATGAGTCACAGGGGCGCGGAATTCATGTCGATCATGGATGCCGCGCAACAAGATTTGCGTGATTTGCTGGCGATCCCGGCAAATTACAAAATCCTGTTTTTGCAGGGTGGTGGTTTAGGTGAGAACGCGATTGTTCCCATGAACTTAATGGGCTTGCGTCCAGATGCGACAATCGACTTTGTGCATACCGGTTCGTGGAGTGGCAAGTCCATCAAAGAAGCGCAGAAATACGCTAAGGTGAATGTCGCAGCCTCTGCTGCTGAAAACGGATTCACCTCTGTGCCTGCACGTGATAGCTGGAAATTGACAGCCGATGCCGCGTACGTGCATCTGTGCACCAACGAAACCATTGATGGGGTTGAGTATCATTTCGTGCCGGACGTCGCAGCTGATACCAATGGCGCGCCTATCGTTGCAGATATGTCTTCACATATTTTGTCACGTGAAATTGATGTGAGCCGTTACGGCGTCATCTTTGGTGGAGCGCAAAAAAATATTGGTCCCGCTGGTTTAACCATTGCGATAGTGCGCGATGATTTATTGGGGCAGGCGTTGCCGTGCTGTCCTTCTGCGTTCGATTGGAAAATCGTTGCTGAAAATGGTTCTATGTATAACACGCCACCAACCTATGCAATTTATATTGCGGGCTTGGTGTTCCAATGGCTGAAACGTCAGGGTGGCGTCGCAGCGATGGAGCAAAAAAATATCGCCAAAGCAACCTTGCTTTACGATTATCTGGACGCTACGGATTTTTATGAAAATCGCGTAGAAAAAGAGTTTCGATCGCGAATGAATGTGCCTTTCTACCTGAAAGATGAATCCTTAAATGCGAGTTTTCTTGCTGCGGCAAAAGCGCGCGGATTACTGCAATTAAAAGGGCATAAATCTGTTGGTGGTATGCGTGCATCAATTTATAACGCGATGCCCATTGAAGGTGTTCAGGCTTTGGTTCAATTTATGCAGGAATTTGCGCAAGTCTCTCACAAGTAAATTGCAACAAATTGGATTTATCTCACAGCAGAGATTGCAATAATCAGAAATATTAAATCTTCGGTGTAAAAATCTTTGTCGGCAACGCTTTCTGAGCATGGTATCCCCCATCACCTGGAAGCCGTAGCGTTGCCGGACCAGATCACAAGTCTGGTATAAGTACACGAAATATCACGCAGCTCGCCTCGAGTGCGAACTGCCTACACATTGATAAACACGGTTTTTAGGTGCAGCATGAGCGATAACAAATTACTCCCCTTACGTCAAAAAATAGACGCTATTGATGCACAGATTTTAGATCTGTTGAATCAACGCGCACGCGTCGCCGAAGAAGTCGGTCACGTTAAAGCAGAAACAAACGCGCCGGTGTTCCGTCCTGAGCGCGAAGCACAAGTATTGCGTAGCGTAGCGGAACGCAATCCCGGCCCTTTATTAAGTGACGATATTCAACTCATTTTCCGTGAAATTATGTCGGCCTGTCGTGCGCTGGAACGTCGCGTTGTTGTGGCGTTTTTAGGGCCAGTCGGCACGTTTAGCGAGCAAGCAGTTTATAAGCAATTTGGACATGCAATTCAGGCTTTGCCTTGCGTTTCGATCGACGAAGTGTTTCGCGCCACAGAAGCGGGTACTGCTGATTTTGGTGTGGTACCGATTGAAAACTCTTCCGAAGGCGCAATCAATCGTACGCTTGATTTGTTGTTGCAAACTAGCCTCGCCATCAGTGGAGAGTTAGCGATCCCAGTGCAACATAGCTTGATGAGTAAATCAGGCAACATGGAAGGGGTGAGCCGTATCTGTGCGCATTCGCAAGCACTGGCGCAGTGTCAGGCATGGTTGAATCAGCATTACCCGCATGTCGAGCGTCACGCTGTCGCATCGAATGCGGAAGCAGCGCGTATGGCGAGCGGCGACTTTACAGTTGCAGCAATTGCCAGCGAGATCGCTGGCCATCAATATAATTTGGGTATTGTCAGCGCACATATTCAAGATGATCCCCATAATCGCACTCGTTTTGCGGTCGTCGGGCGTTTGCAAACCACGCCAAGTGGCAAGGATCAAACCTCGATCGTTTTAGCAACGCCAAACAAAGCCGGCGCTGTCTACAACCTGCTGGCGCCGTTATCTAAACATGGCGTGTCAATGACGCGTTTTGAGTCGCGTCCGGCACGGACTGGCAATTGGGAATATTACTTCTACGTTGACGTCGAAGGGCATGTCAAAGACGCCAAAGTTGCGGCAGCCATGGCAGATTTGAATGACAAAGCGGCCTTCTTCAAGGTCCTCGGTTCTTACCCGTGTACTTTGTGAGCGAACGATGCAAACAGTGTTTAATCGTATCGTCATTTTCGGTGTTGGTTTAATCGGTGGTTCATTTGCCTTAGCTTTAAAAAAATCAGGATCGGTCAAGCAAATCGTAGGCGTAGGTCGTAGCCGTGCATCGCTGGAAACCGCGCAGCAGTTGGGTATCATTGATGACATTGCTGATTCGGTCGAGGAGGCTGTTAATGGTAGCGATCTGATTCTGATTGCCGCACCTGTAGCGCAGACCGAAAGTATCTTGCGTGCTATAGCGCCATTTTTGCCGGCAAATACTATTGTTACTGATGCAGGAAGTACCAAGGCAGATGTGGTGCTCGCGGCACGTGCGGCTTTGGGTAACAAAATCGCACAATTTGTTCCCGCACATCCTATCGCTGGACGTGAGTTGAATGGTCCGGAAGCAGCATTGACTGATTTGTACGTTGGTAAAAAAGTCGTTATCACACGCTTGCCAGAAAATACAGATCAAGGTGTTGCGGCAGTTGGCTGGGCATGGCAACAATGCGGCGCAATCATTCATCAGCTTAATCCGGCACAGCACGACGCTGTATTTGCGGCAGTCAGTCATTTGCCACACTTGTTGGCGTATGCTTTGGTCGATGACGTAGCGCGTAAGCCGCATGCAGATACCTTGTTTCAATATGCGGCGAGTGGCTTTCGGGACTTTACGCGGATCGCTGGTTCGTCACCGGAAATGTGGCGCGACATTACGCTCGCTAACCGCGTGGCAATGCTGGAAGAGTTGGATTCTTACACCGCACGTTTAGCGATACTGCGCGAACATCTGGTGCAGGCGGATGGCGCTGCTATCGAAGGTATATACAGCCATGCTCAAAAGGCGCGTCATAATTGGATTAGCGCGATCGAGGCAGCCGAAAAGCAGCAGCGAGAAGGTGGCGATTAATTGCCGCGCCTTTTAATTTATCCTCAGATAACATTCAGATAAAACACCAATAAAAGACAGAACGAGAATGACACAACACAGCAAACATTATCCGCATTACATCGATTTGCAACCTGTGATGCACGCCCAGGGTACCGTGCGCCTGCCGGGGTCTAAAAGTATTTCTAATCGTACATTGCTGCTTGCCGCCTTGTCTGAAGGTGTGACCGAAATTAAAGATTTACTGTCTTCTGATGACACGATGGTGATGCTCAATGCCTTGCAAAAATTGGGCGTACATTGGGAACGTGAAGGCGAAACACAGAACTACATTGTGCACGGTGCCAATGGTAATTTCCCGCATCATAACGCTGATCTGTTTATGGGTAATGCGGGTACCGCGATACGCCCCTTGGTTGCCGCACTGGCAGTGATTGGCGGCGATTACACGGTGCATGGCGTTGCGCGCATGCATGAGCGCCCGATCGGCGATCTGGTGGATGCTTTAAATCACGCCGGCGCTCAAATTGATTACACCGGTAATCCTGGCTACCCGCCATTGCATATCCGTCGCGGTCATATTCATGCGCAACGTTTGCAAGTGAAAGGTAATGTATCAAGCCAATTCTTGACAGCGTTGCTGATGGCAGCGCCACTCATGGCGAAAATGCATGATGTTGTGATCGAAGTTGTAGGTGAGCTGATTTCAAAGCCATATATAGAAATCACACTGAATCTGATGCAAAGATTTGGCGTACAAGTTGAACGCGATGGTTGGCAAGCATTCACCATTAAGCAAGGGCAGCACTATAAAGCACCTGGTGTCGTGCACGTTGAGGGCGATGCATCGTCCGCTTCTTATTTCCTGGCGGCGGGCGCTATTGCGGGTGGCCCAGTGCGTGTAGAGGGCGTTGGCGCCAATAGCATACAAGGTGACGTCCGTTTTGCGGAAGCGCTGGAACACATGGGGGCGACGATTACTCGCGGCGATAACTGGATAGAAGTGCAATCGAATGGCGTGTTGCAGGCGATTGATATGGACTTTAATCATATCCCTGATGCTGCAATGACGATTGCGATTGCGGCGTTATATGCCAATGGCACCACCACTTTACGTAATATTGCGAGCTGGCGCGTCAAAGAAACGGATCGTTTATCCGCCATGGCAACAGAATTGCGCAAACTCGGTGCGGAAGTGGAAGAGGGCACCGATTACATGAAAGTCACGCCGCCAGCGCAAATCTTGGCAGCCACGATTGATACCTACGACGACCATCGCATGGCAATGTGTTTTTCACTTGCAAGTCTGGATGGCAAGGCACGACGCGGTGCGCAGATGCGTATCAATGATCCGCACTGTGTGGCGAAGACTTTTCCAGATTATTTTGAGGTGTTTGCTAAAATTAACCATCAAGAGCTTTTTTGATACTCCCAGATAGTATATAAAAATAATCTTGATTTTTTCATGATATATGAATGATTTTCACGGATACTCCCAAAAATGAGTCAGATTAGCCCAGTAATTACGATTGATGGTCCCACCGCCTCAGGTAAGGGAACCGTCGCCCACCGCGTCGCTAAACATCTTGGCTACCATTACCTCGATTCTGGTGCCCTTTATCGTTTGACGGCGCTGATGGCGCACAAGCAAGAAATCGCGCTCGATGATGAGCCAGCGCTGGCTGCTCTGGCACGTGAATTGCCTTGTCGTTTTAATCATGGTCACGTTCTATTGGATGAAATTGATGTGACAGAGGAAGTGCGGGCGGAAGCGATTGGTGTGGGCGCATCCAAAATTGCCGTTTTGCCTGAAGTGCGTAAAGCGCTTATCGATTTACAGGTGTCATTCAGAAACACCCCTGGTCTGGTGGCTGATGGTCGCGATATGGGAACCGTTATTTTCCCGGATGCGCAGTTAAAAGTTTTCTTAACAGCAAGTGCTGAGGCGCGCGCGAGTCGGCGATATAAGCAATTGATTGAAAAGGGAATTTCTGCTAATATGGAAAACTTGGTGAAAGATTTGATGGAACGCGACGCAAGGGATAGTGCCCGAACCGCAGCGCCGCTCAAGCCTTCACCAGATGCAATTATTCTCGATACGTCAGAAATTACCGCTGAACAAGCGGTGCAAAACGTGTTGGAATGGTTTGCAAAAACACAAAAATCTGCGTAGTTTTTTAAAGATACTTGTGTTGTACGTCCCCTTTGACGAGGCAAGCTTGTTAAAGGGTTGTTTAACCTAACCCGGTAAATAGTGCCATTGTGCTATTCCGGCTAACTCGTAAATATTATGTCTACTGTATTCATGTCCCAAGATTTCGCAACCGGTGCAGACAGCTTCGCAGCTTTGTTCGAAGAGTCCCTGTCACGTCAGGATATGCGTTCCGGTGAAGTGATTTCTGCTGAAGTCGTTCGTATCGACCACAACTTCGTGATCGTGAACGCAGGCTTGAAGTCTGAAGCCTTCATCCCTGTTGAAGAATTCAAAAACGACCAGGGCGACCTGGAAGTTAATATCGGCGATTTCGTTTCCGTAGCGATTGACTCGCTGGAAAACGGTTTCGGCGACACAATTTTGTCCCGTGACAAAGCTAAACGTCTGGCTTCCTGGCTCGCGCTGGAAAAAGCGCTGGAGTCTGGCGAGATCGTTACTGGTACAGTTAATGGTAAAGTTAAAGGTGGTTTGACTGTTTTGACGAACGGCATCCGCGCTTTCTTGCCAGGTTCTTTGGTTGATACACGCCCAGTTAAGGATACAACTCCTTACGAAGGCAAAACCATGGAATTCAAAGTAATCAAGCTTGACCGCAAACGTAACAACGTTGTTCTGTCGCGCCGCGCTGTTGTTGAAGCGTCCATGGGCGAAGAGCGTCAAAAATTGATGGAAACCCTGAAAGAAGGCACAGTGGTTACCGGTGTTGTTAAAAACATCACCGACTACGGCGCGTTCGTTGATCTGGGTGGCATCGATGGCTTGTTGCACATCACCGACTTGGCATGGCGTCGTGTACGTCACCCTTCCGAGGTGTTGACAGTTGGTCAGGAAATCACTGCAAAAGTATTGAAATTCGACCAAGAGAAAAACCGTGTTTCTCTGGGCGTAAAACAATTGGGCGACGACCCATGGACAGGCTTGTCCCGTCGTTACCCAGCGAACACACGTTTGTTCGGTAAAGTCACTAACCTGACCGATTACGGCGCGTTCGTTGAAGTAGAACAAGGTATCGAAGGTCTGGTACACGTTTCCGAAATGGATTGGACAAACAAAAACGTTGCACCAAACAAAGTAGTTCAATTGGGCGATGAAGTTGAAGTCATGGTTCTGGAAATCGACGAAGAACGTCGTCGTATCAGCCTCGGCATGAAACAATGTAAAGCTAATCCTTGGGATGATTTCGCGATCAATCACAAGAAAGGCGACAAAGTTCGTGGCGCAATCAAATCTATCACTGACTTCGGCGTGTTCATCGGCTTGTCCGGCAACATCGACGGTCTGGTACATTTGTCTGACTTGTCCTGGAACGAAGCTGGCGAAGAAGCAGTTCGCAAGTTCAAGAAAGGTGACGAGCTGGAAGCCATCGTTCTGGCAATCGACGTTGAACGTGAGCGCGTTTCCCTGGGCGTTAAGCAATTGGAAGGTGACCCATTCAACAACTACTGCGCAATGAACGACAAAGGTGCTATCGTTGTTGGTACAGTCAAATCTGTTGAATCCAAAGGCGCAGTGATCCAATTGGCAGACGACGTTGAAGGCTACCTGCGTGCATCAGAAATCTCCCGCGATCGCGTGGAAGATGCTGGTACACACCTGAAAGTCGGCGACAGCGTTGAAGCGTTGGTTCTGAACATCGACCGTAAAGCACGTGGTATCCAGTTGTCTATCAAAGCAAAAGATAGCGCTGAAACACAAGAAGCAATGCAAAAAATGTCGACAGCCGTTGACGCTAACGCAGCTTCTGGTACTACAAGCCTGGGCGCGTTGTTGAAAGCTAAGCTCGACAACAAAAACTAAGCTCAATCTAGTCATTAGGTCTCATACATATGACGAAGTCGGAGCTGATAGCTCGTCTGGCAGAGCGATATCCACAACTGGTCGCTAAAGATGTGGATGTCGCTGTCAAAACCATCCTAGATGCGATGTCCGATGCTTTGGCAACCGGGCAACGCATTGAGATCCGTGGTTTTGGTAGCTTTGCTCTGAACAGTCGTCCACCAAGGATAGGTCGTAATCCTAAGTCTGGCGATAAAGTGATGGTGCCTGAAAAACGGGTGCCACATTTCAAACCAGGTAAGGAATTACGCGAACGTGTCGATGCCATGGTAGGGCAGCCGATACGAGATGATTAGACGGGTCGTCAGACTTCGCGCTTGACGCAAAATAAGAACGGTATATCGGTTTCTCCGATATGCCGTTTTTTTTCAGTACAATGTCTACTTTGGTAGTAAATTAGTTCACAATATAAGCTGGGTCTGAGTCACAACGCCATTGTTGTTTCAATTGCTTGGTATTGCTTTTTGGTAATTTTGCATTGAAGACATTGTCTTGCGGGTCGGTGTGGTGTGTTGCCCCTTTTTCTTTTTAGGATGCGTCCATGAAATATGTTTCCAGACTGCTTACTTTTGTACTTTTTGTTTTGTTTTTTGGCTTCGCGCTAAAGAATGATAGTGAAGTCACACTCCATTATTTTTGGGGGTATGAACAAAGAGCACCTTTAGTGATTATGCTGCTGGTATTTTTTGTTGCCGGTGCGGTTTTGGGAATATTAGCGATGGTGCCGATGATTTACCGCCATCGCCGTGATTTATCTCGCCATAAAAAGACCTTGGCTGAGATTGAAAAAGAACGTCAAGAGGCGGAGCGCGCAAGCACACAGGCACCACAACCTGATAGCATTCGTAATACTTGATTCAAGAGAAACTGAGGGTAACTATGAAATCAAAAAATTGATCGATGCCTTACTCTTTGCCGGAATCATTGGTGTTCATGCTGGATCTTTGAAAGAAAATAAGAAAAAATGGAATTTGAAATTTGGTGGTTGCTAGGCATCCCCTTGTTTTTCACTCTGGGTTGGATGGCGGCGCGTGTTGATATTCGGCAGCTATTGTCGGAATCACGTAGCTTACCCAATGGTTATTTTAAAGGGCTCAATTTCTTATTAAACGAGCAGCCGGATAAAGCGATTGACGCTTTTATCGAGATTGTTCGTCTCGATCCTGAATCCGTTGAGTTGCATTTTGCCCTTGGTAACTTGTTTCGCCGCCGTGGAGAGACGGAGCGAGCTATTCGCGTGCATCAAAATTTGCTGGCGCGTCCAGATTTGCCGATTGAGCAAAAGACGCAGGCTCGATTTGAATTGGGTCAGGATTATCTGAAGGCAGGTTTACTTGATCGTGCTGAAGAAACGTTTACAGTTTTGCTTACTGGTAACTATGAAGCTCAGGCAAGACGTGCCTTATTAGAGATTTATCAGCGTGAAAAAGAGTGGGCAAGAGCCATTGAGGCAGCACACGCATTGCAAGAAGCAGGTGCCGGCGGAAGGCAAAAAGAAATCGCCCAGTTTTACTGCGAAATCGCTGAGGATGAATTAGTGCATACCAATGCCGAGGCAGCAATGGTGATGCTGGATAAAGCGCTGGCAACTGATCGTCATAATGTTCGCGCTACGATACTTTCTGGTGATGTTTATCAGGCGAAGGGTGATACTGAGAAGGCAGTATTAACCTGGCGCCGCGTCGAACAACAAAGCGTACCCCACGTGGCATTGGTGGCGCAGAGATTGATGGATGGTTATCGCAAGCTGGAACGTCCTCAAGAGGGTTTGAATTTACTAAAAAATTATCTGGCAGAAGCGCCATCGATCGATTTGTTAGAGGTGGTGTTTAAGGCCACGCTGGAGCTTGATACGGTCGCTGCGGCAAATCAACTGGTTCGCGATGAATTGCGGCGGACGCCGACCCTGCTCGGTCTGGACAAACTATTGGATGCGCGCATGATCGACGCCCCGGCAGAAGTGCGTCCAGAATTGGCGATTGTTAAAAATTTGGTACATGGTTATGCGCAAAAACTGGCACGTTATCAGTGCTCACATTGTGGATTTAAAGCACGTCAATTTTATTGGCATTGCCCTGGCTGCAGTCGCTGGGAAACCTACCCGCCAAGGCGCACTGAAGAACTGAATGTGATGAACTAAGTGATTGACTCATTAATGAGTCAGTAATGAGTCAGTAATGAGTCAGATAGCGAATCAAAAAATGAATCAAAAAATGAATCAAAAAATGAATCAAATAATGAATCAAATAATGAATCAAGCAGAGAATTAAAATTTGCCTTAAACCTTGAACTAAGCCGTGAATTCGTTTTTGAATTATTCGGTGAAAAGAAGTGACGATACGAATGCAACGCGACAGCTTTTAAAAGAAATCGCTGCTTGCACCATATTTGCGTTCATATCGAAACACGACCTCAGCATTTTTAGATTGTGATCATAAAATGAAAATTACTATTATTGGCACCGGCTACGTTGGATTGGTAACAGGTGCGTGTCTTGCGGAATTAGGCAACGATGTTTTTTGCCTTGACGTTGATGCCAGAAAAATTGAAATTTTGAATAATGGTGGTATCCCAATTCATGAACCTGGATTAGAAGAAATCGTTGCACGCAATCGTGCTGCAGGCCGGATCCGTTTTTCAACTGACGTTGAAGCCAGCGTTGCCCATGGCGATGTGCAATTTATTGCTGTCGGCACACCACCTGATGAAGACGGTTCTGCGGATTTGCAATATGTTTTGGCCGCTGCCAGAAACATTGGTAAATACATGAACGGCTTTAAGGTGATCGTCGATAAATCGACCGTACCAGTTGGCACCGCTGACCGAGTTGCCGCCGCGGTGCAGAACGAAATAGCGACGCGTAACAGCGATGCACAATTCTCGGTTGTGTCGAATCCAGAGTTCTTAAAAGAAGGCGCTGCGGTTGAAGATTTCATGCGACCAGATCGCATCGTGATTGGCTGTGATAACACGCCACAAGGTGAAAAAGCGCGTGGTTTGATGAAGAAGTTATATACGCCGTTTAACCGCAATCACGAACGTACTTACTGGATGGACGTTCGCTCGGCTGAATTTACAAAGTACGCCGCCAATGCGATGTTGGCTACACGTATTTCGTTCATGAATGAGTTGGCGAATCTGGCGGATCACGTTGGTGCGGATATTGAGGCAGTGCGCCACGGCATTGGTTCTGATCCTCGGATTGGTCATAGTTTCTTATATGCAGGCTGCGGCTATGGCGGTTCATGCTTCCCGAAAGACGTGCAAGCACTTGAGCGGACGGCACAAGACTACGGCTTGAACCTGTTGATTTTGCAGGCTGTTGAAGCTGTCAATGCGCGTCAGAAGCAGGTGCTCGGAGGCAAAATTTTGCAACGGTTTGAACAGAGTCTAAAAGGCCGTCACTTTGCGATTTGGGGATTAGCATTTAAACCAAATACCGACGACATGCGCGCTGCATCATCCCGTGTATTGTTGGGCGAGTTGCTGCGTCATGGTGCGACAGTGGCGGTCTATGACCCAGTTTCAATGGAGGAAGCAAAGCGCGTATTTGCACTGGATTTTGCAGATGCGCCAGAATTATTATCGTCAATCCGATTTGCTGAAAATCCTATGGATGCGTTGAATGATGCTGACGCATTAGCGATTGTGACTGAGTGGAAAGCGTTCCGCAGTCCCGATTTTGATCAAGTCAAAGCGCGCCTCAAGCAACCAGTTATTTTTGATGGGCGCAATTTGTTTGAACCTGGAGTTATGACGGAGATCGGTATTGAGTATCATGGCATCGGTCGCTCGGTTCTCACACGTAAGTGAGGCAACTTGTGAGTGAAACGGTAACTCAAGTAAAGAACAACTCCTTCGCCAGCAATCAAAATAAACGTATTTTGGTTGCTGGGGATGTGATGATGGACCGATATTGGTTTGGTGAGGTCAATCGTATTTCCCCTGAAGCGCCGGTACCTATCGTTCGCGTGGAACGTCGTGAAGAACGTTTAGGTGGCGCTGCCAATGTTGCCTTAAATGCGGTCGCTTTGGGCGTTGATGCTGGCTTGATGGGCGTGATAGGGAATGATGAGGCGGGCGATAACATCAATCGCTTACTCGAAAAATCTGGGATTGACTCTTATCTGAGCTGTGATCCGCAAATTTCGACGATTATCAAACTACGTGTCATCGGACGACAGCAGCAGTTGATTCGCATCGACTTTGAAGAGCGTCCGACTGAACATGTTCTGCAGGATAAGCTTAATCGCTTCAATACCTTGCTCAATGCTGCTGACGTGGTGATTTTTTCCGATTACGCCAAAGGTAGTTTGGTCAATGTCACTACCATGATCTCGGCCGCAAAAAGTGCTGGTAAGATAGTTTTGGTAGATCCTAAGGGAAGCGATTTTGTGCGCTACGCAGGTGCGACGCTACTGACACCAAATAAGTCTGAGCTGAAACAGGTTATCGGCGAATGGTTTAGTGAGGATGAACTGACTGAAAAAGCACAAAAATTGCGTCGCGACTTAGATTTGCAAGGCTTGTTACTGACGCGTTCAGAAGAAGGGATGACCCTTTATACCGAAGGTGAAATTGTCCACGTTCCAGCGATGGCGCGCGAAGTTTACGACGTATCCGGCGCTGGTGATACGGTCATTGCAACAATGGCGGTCATGATGGCAAATGGGTTGTCCATGCATGAGGCTGTCGTGATTGCTAATCGTGCCGGCGGCATTGTTGTTGGTAAGCTCGGAACCGCCACTGTTTCTCGCGAAGAATTATTTCCTGAGCAATTTGTTCAAGGTTAAAAATAGTAAAAAATAGTCAACCTTTTTGACGTCAATATCGTTCATTTATCAGGGTGATGGCTAACATGCAAAAGCAGTGTTTTCCAGCGTTCTGTCTTGTTGATTATTTTGATGACTATTTTTAGGAGTATTTTTCATGTTTAAAAAATTATTATTCGCCGTTGCTGCCATGGTCATGATGATGGGTGCCGCATTTGCCGACGTGGATGTTAATAAGGCAGATCAGGCTGCGCTGGATGGTATTAAAGGAATTGGTCCGGCAAAATCGAAAGCCATCATTGCCGAACGTTCAAAAAATGGTACCTTCAAAGACTGGAGTGATTTTGAAACTCGTGTAAAGGGCATCGGTGACAAAAATTCGGTCAAATTGTCGGCAGCTGGATTAACCGTGAACGGCCAACCGAAACCAGGCACTGCACCTAAAGTAAATGATAAAGTGAATGAAAAGGTGAACGCCAAGCCAGTGAAAGCCGACGCTGGTGCAACGTCAGCAAGCGCAGCATCTGTTAAAGCTAAATAAGCGCTGACAGAACAATTCCCAAATTGACATCGGTCATCCTTAAAAACCTCTGACTTATCATCAGAGGTTTTTTCTTATTTACTTATTTGAAGAATGTATAAAGTGCTTAATCACCTGAATGATGAAGGTAAACTGAAAATTACAATAATTTAAATGGTAAATAAATGATTTTGAGAGACTTTAATCGACAATCGTAAAAATCAGGCTTCGCATAATGACCCGAGAAAGATGCACGCATTTGCCGCTGCGTTTAGAATGACAGTTTGAATGACGAGAGGAAAATAAATGGCTTATCTGACGATAGAAGACACAATAGGTAATACCCCGCTCGTGCAATTGCAGAGAATTCCTGGCGAGGACAATGTGCGTCGTAACAACATTATTCTCGGCAAGCTTGAAGGCAACAATCCCGCAGGTTCAGTCAAAGATCGCCCTGCGCTTTCAATGATAAAGCGGGCAGAAGAACGCGGTCAGATCAAACCTGGTGACACGCTGATTGAGGCGACGAGTGGTAATACCGGCATAGCATTGGCAATGGCTGCTGCAATGCGCGGTTATAAAATGATTTTATTGATGCCAGAAAACCTCAGTATCGAGCGGCGTCAAAGTATGGCGGCATATGGAGCACAGATTCTATTGACGCCAAAAACCGGCGGAATGGAGTACGCACGTGATTTGGCTGAACAAATGCAGGTAGAAGGCAAGGGCGTGATTCTCGATCAGTTTGCCAATGCGGATAACCCACTAGCCCATTACGAAGGAACCGGTCCGGAAATTTGGCGCGATACCAATGGTAAGGTCACACATTTTGTCAGCGCAATGGGCACGACAGGTACGATTATGGGGGTGTCTGCTTACCTGAAACAGCAAAATCCAAGTATTCAGATTATCGGCGCACAGCCTGAAGATGGGTCGCAGATTCCAGGTATTCGTAAATGGCCTGAAGCCTATTTGCCTAAAATTTATGATAAAGCACGCGTTGATCAGGTTGAGTCCGTCACGCAATCAGACGCTGAGCACATGGCACGCCGACTGGCCGTTGAAGAAGGCATCTTCTGTGGTATTTCGGCAGCGGGCGCTTGCCAGATAGCATTGCGTATTGCACAAACAGTTGAAAATGCGACGATTGTCTTTATTGTTTGTGATCGCGGTGATCGCTATTTGTCGACAGGGGTGTTTCCTGCTTGACCTGCAACAATGTGGTGAGAATAACATCGGACGTGATTATCTGTTCAGCGTTGACCCGCGGATTGTCCGGTGACAGATTGTAAAATGAACGACATTGAATTTAGAAATGTTGGCTAGTTGTCAGACTAAATAGTTGGCCATTTTTTCGAAGACAAAAAAATACCGAAATTACTCGCAGGAGTAGCTTCGGTATTTTGCCTTTGAAATACGAACGCGTGGATTCGTATTTAAGGGGGTGTTTATTATGCAGCTTCTTTAGGTTTGAATTGCTTGTCGCTGATACGGAACTTAGCACGACGGTCGCCCATCAGTTCACGTAATTCTTTGATGCTAACATCGCTAATTTCATGCATGCGAATCAACAAAGACGCGCCAACAGGCAAGCGACGATGTCTGATTTTACTAATCACTGGTGGTGCAACTTCCAGTGCTCGTGAGAGCGCTGCGTCATTTTTTAAATGCAATTGTTTGATCAGAGTGTCCAAAAGATTATTTGGATCGTAGTCTATTTCATCTGATTCAAGCTGGGTCAGATTTGCCATAATTACCTCGCTGTCTAGTCTATTGATGCTGGATTTAGTTGCTTCAATGAGAATTAATCATACGGTAATATTGTATCTTTAAGATAGAAAATTCTTATCATAAAAATAGCAAAACATTGTTAAATCTATTGACACATTTCATTAATTGCATGCCATAGTATCAACGAGATTTTATCACTGTAGTTTAATTTATATTGAATAACAATTATTTTTTGAAAATAAATGATGGATAGATTTACCATCTTTTTTGCCTGGTTGAAAATACCCTGCAATACTAGTATTGGGCAAAATGTACTTTAGATCAATTGGTATATGTGAAACATATTGTTAAAAGTTGTTTTCTTCTCGCTATTTTTAGCTAATTTTTCCTTGCTATACTAATAACGCGGCCTAGATCAATCACTGACATTGCATAAAAGTAGCTACGGTTATATTGCGTAATCGCGTAAAAATTATCGGTACCTAGCCAGTATTCAGTTGGTTCATCACCGTTTTGCAAGTCAACAACGCCATATTGGATACCACCTGGCGCTTCTGCACTGGCTGTAGTTAATAGGCGCCCTAGATCCCCTAATGAGTAGGTGGCGCGCAATCCCTGCGATAAAGCAGTATGTAATTGCGCTTGCTCATCATTCCCTGCAATCAAAGTCGCTGGAAACACAGTAGGTAAGTGACGTTTCCAGCCGTGCACCGCAAGATAGTTGGCGACACTGCCAATAGCATCTGCAGGTGAATTCATCAAATCGATTTGCCCGTCACCATCAAAATCGACGGCATATTGACGTATGCTGCTTGGCATGAACTGTGATAAACCAATTGCACCAGCATACGAGCCTTTGAATGCAAAGGGATCGGCGTCAGATTCTTTTGCGATGAGCAGTAAATTTTCTAATTCTGATTTAAAAAATTGCATGCGTGCGGCACGCGTCGGCGTTTCTGGGTAGTCAAATGCCAGGGTAGTCAGTGTATCCATCGCTCTGAAGCTACCCGTATTTTTTCCGAAAATTGTTTCGACACCGATCAAACCCACAATAATTTCAGCAGGCACCCCATATTGCGTCTCAGCGCGAGCCAATACATCTGCGTTTTGGTTCCAGAATGCGACGCCAGCATCAATGCGGTGGGGTTCTACAAACCGGGCGCGATAGGCTTTCCAATTTTTGGGCTTCCCCGGCGGTGCCGGCCGCATTAGCTGGCGTGCAGTTTCGACATAACGCGCTTGATTAAAGGTAGCAATAAGTTCAGCTTCTTTAAACCCGTGTTTGTTGACCATATCGTTAATGAAACTGGTGACTTCCGCCCATTGCGTAAAATGGACATCCTCCTGCTGCCGTCCGGCGGAGGCTTTTTGCGATTTATTTGTTTTCTTGGTCGTGCTGGCGTGCGCCTGATCCGGGACAAGGCCAGCGTTAAATATCAGTGCGCTCAGGCTGAGGAGCAATAAAAAATGAGAATGTTTCAAAATTCGTATCTGCAAATTATCGGCAGGCAGCCAGTAAAACTTTCAGCCTTTGGGTGACACTGCGGTCTGATAGGTCATGCTTACCGTACTTAGCAGTCGTATAAAAATTTAAAAAATGTTCTACTGGCGTCAATTTATCACCGGGTAATTCATTGCGCAGACGATGCAAATAGGCCTGAGGCCCTTCGTCGATTTTACGGGCTACCGCCAACTTCTCCATTCGGGAGCAGAACGAAAAGTATACTCTATCCAATGGTGATATTGTTGGTTTGTTAAGCACCAATGGTAGGGCAATGACACTGATCAAAACGCAGCCGCTCATAAAAAACAACAGACTGATCTGCCCCCAATCGAAATTTTTAAATCCCAGCGAGTCGAGAAGATTTCTTTGTGTGTTCTGGTTGTAATTTAAGATCCATTGATTCCATGAGTTATTCAATGCGTCCCAGCGCATGTGTAGCCCCTTAACCCAGGAGATGCCGGAGAAAGCTTGCCCCATGAATCCAGCTAATCCCTTTTGTGGTATTGCCCGAGCAAGATTTTGTGTGACACGTTCCGGCGCTACCGCGGCAGTTGGATCTATTCTGACCCAGCCTTCACCCTTCAGCCATACCTCTGACCAGGCGTGAGCGTCTGATTGGCGAATTTCAAAAAAACCATCAACGTCATTGAGTACACCGCCTTGATAGCCAGTAATCACCCTTGCCGGGATATTGGCTGCACGCATAATATTGACGAACGCGCTGGCATAATGCTCGCAAAAGCCAGCACGACTTTTAAATAAAAAATCGTCGATGCTATTGATCCCCAAGAGAGGTGGCTCTAGTGTGTAGGCGAATTCCTGATCATGAAAATAATCCAGCACGGCCCTGATTAATTGGTGATCATCGCTATAGTTGCGCCTCAACTGTGTCGCGAAATTGTGCATGCGCGGATTGTATCCGTTGGGTAAGTCTGTATCCATGATCCGTTCGTCAGCCTCGAGATCAAGCTGAAATTGAAATTGCGGCGTTGATGCGATTTCATAACGTAATCGTTGAATAACGGGTTCTGTACTTCTTAGTTCCATGTATTGGTTGAGCTGGCCCACGCTACGTTCTTCAAACGTCGCGGATGAGCTGGGCATATCGATCGCAAACATCCAGCGCTGCCCTTGTGGCTCGAGGATAATTTGTTGGTTGATTTTTTTGCCGGAGAAGGAAATCATCGCAGTTTGGTTCCTCGTACCGGCTGGTGCGGGGCTCCAGGTTTTTCCATCGTAGTCGCTCATCACAATGCCACGCCAGTAGAGCATCGACTTATTGGCTATGGGCTGGTCAAATTTGGCGCGGAAGGCGATTTCTTCTGATAGTACCAAATCGCTAATCCCACCCGGCGCCATCGTTTCTGACAGACCTGAGCGTCCATTATGCGCGTCACCCGGCAAGCCCCAAAGCGGGCCCTGGATTCTGGGAAACAGAAAGAACGCACATAAAGTTAATGGAATTGCGAGCCCCAAAAGACTGATGCTAAGCTTGAATTTTTTCCGCAGAGTTGGTACAAGCCCGGTATATTGAAATGACAGCTGGGCAGTTAATAAGAGCGTGGTAGCTAACAACGTAAATGCCGCAGCGAAGATCGTTTGCTGATAAAAAAAGCTACTTAATAATAGGAAAAAGCTGAGAAAAATGACGACAAATAAATCCCGTTTTGCATGCATTTCTAAAAGTTTGCATGTCAGCAGAAGTACGAGCATTGTCACGCCAGCTTCACGTCCTAAAAACGTGCGGTACGTCAGATAAACACCAAGCATCAGTAAGCCAGCGATCGGTAACAACAACCATGTTTTTGGCAAACGCCTGCCAGTCAGTGTTAGCCATGCACGCCAACTGAGCATGCAGCCACATCCTGTCGTGACCCACCAACTAACATGACCTGCATGCGGAAGAAGTACACACAAGCAGGCGGTTAACAGCAGCAAAGTATCCACTTTGTCGCGGCTTAAAATGGTAGAAGAGAATCCTGGGCGCATGGATTTACAACTCGTAGAGTGCGAGTACACGCAAGCAGGCGTTGCGGTGCGCAGGCCCCTGCGCCGCGATAAAATTGTTACCACCAAGGCGAAACGCGTAGGGCAAGCCGCTACGGTCAGCTTCGAGTACCCAACTGGTCATGCGGGAGAGCTTCAGTTCGGTGTCCATCAACTTGGGGAGCACGGCAAAGTCAATGACGATATCGCTACCAGCGCCACCTGCAAATTGTTTTGTTACCAGTTGGCCGCCAATGGAGGTATCAACGCGGGCAATGTGTTTCCATGCCAGATGTTTCATGGGGTCACCCGCTTGATACGCACGCACGCCGGCGAAATCGTCGTGTCCTGATTGTCCATGCACGGCATCTTTACTTTCTCCGGCGATGGGAAGCGGAGGTGCATTCGGCTCGGGTTGTGGGTAAATGAGCGCTTTGCTATCTGGCAGCCAGGTACTCCAGGCACGGAGTAGCCCCAAAGGAAACCATGTCTGTAAACGAATTCTTGGGATCGCTTGCCAACCTCGTTGCCGTGCAGGGTAACTGAGTTGTAAAGCAATTTGGCTCTGTGGTGCAACATCGACCGCCGTTTCTGGATGTCCAGGCTCTGAAATACCAACCCAAATGGCAAAACGTTGATGGGAACGACGGTTAATCAGCATGATCGTGAACTGCGCTTCTTCACCCGCAAATACCGCTTGCGCTGCACCTGCCTTTAAATGCAAATAAGCAAGATTGCGGAATCCGAAAAATGCATTGATTGCAGCGACACTTGCCAAGACAAAGGTTAAGGCAAATCCCAGACTCAGATTGTAATTGGTGGCAGTGACAAACATTAATAACAACAGTAAGACAAACATCCAGCCTGGCTTACTGGGAAGCGTAAAGACGCGTCTTTGTTTCAGAAATACTTCACCACTTTCTGGTTGATGTTCCAGAAAAATGATCTTTCTCAGCCGTTGCCGCCATAAATCAAGCATGGTCTTAAACTGGTACACGTTTCATTAATTCGGCGAGCAATTCGCTACTCATATTGATTTTTCCGGTGACGGATTTAAGTGGCCTGAGGCGATGCGCAATGACCGGAATGATCACCGCCTGTACGTCTTCTGGCAGGACATGATCGCGCCCTTCAAGCGCCGCCCACGCCCGCGCTGCCTGCAACAGAGCGATGGACGCGCGTGGGCTCATGCCTTCAGCGAACAAATCGCCTTGACGGGTCGCGCTGGCAAGAGATTGTACATAGTCGATTAATGGGCCTGAGGTATGGATTTTTTTGAGTTGTTGCTGCGCCTGAACCAATTCCTCGGCTTGCATAACTGCTGGCAAACTTGCTAATAAGCTACGACGGTCTTCGCCCAAAAGTAATGCCCGTTCAGCTGCCGCATCCGGATAGCCCAGTGACAAACACATCAGAAATCGATCAAGTTGTGATTCAGGCAATGCAAAGGTTCCCACCTGATGCGCGGGATTTTGCGTTGCAATCACAAAGAATGGCGAAGGCAGGGGGCGTGTTTGTCCCTCGACGGAAACTTGTCGTTCTTCCATGGCTTCAAGCAAAGAAGACTGCGTCTTAGGCGTTGCCCGATTAATCTCATCGGCCAGCAATACTTGCGTAAAGACCGGGCCAGGATGGAATATGAATTGATTTTTTTCACGATCAAAAATGGAAATCCCGACCACATCGGCAGGCAACAAATCGCTTGTAAATTGTAATCGATTAAATTTCAGACCCAGGGAAATAGCCAAGGCATGCGCCAACGTGGTTTTGCCGACGCCTGGCAAATCTTCGATCAATAAATGCCCACCAGCGAGCAAGCAGACTAAAGCCTGTCGAATCTGCAGTTCTTTGCCAATGATGACATTATTGACTTGTCTGGCAACCTGATGCATTTTGGCAAACATGCTTTTCCTTCATTTAAAAATCAAATCATAGTGTAAACCGATTTGTTGACTTGTGTTGTAATCCAAGATGAACAGCCACGCCGATTTGCAAAAGCGTGCAAATAGGCGGAAACTTATTAAAATTAATAAAAATTTGAGACATGACAACCGCGTATTATTCACACCCAGACTGCAAACGCCATGAAATGGGCGCTTGGCACCCAGAGTCCCCTGATCGTTTGCAAGCGATTGAAGATCAATTGATCGCGAGTCGTATCAATACCTTGCTTGACTATCGTGAAGCCCCTTTGGCGCTCGAGTCGGACCTCGCCCGGGTACATACCTCTGACGCTATTTATCGTATCCGCGAAAACTGCCCTTCGGAACGCTCTGACTATGAGCATTTTCCTTTAGATGCAGATACGTCCTTAAATGCCTACACGTGGCGTGCTTCTTTACGAGCGGCAGGTGCTGCTATTGCGGCAACCGATGCAGTCATTAACGCCGAAATCGAGAATGCATTTTGTGCGATCCGTCCGCCGGGTCACCACGCGACCAGCAAAGAAGCAATGGGTTTTTGCATGTTTAACAATGTCGCTGTGGCAGCCAAGCATGCCTTAGAAGTACGTGGTTTGCAACGCGTGGCAATTGTTGATTTTGATGTCCATCACGGTAACGGTACAGAAGAGATTTTTAATCACGATCAACGTGTATTAATGGTGAGCTTCTTTCAGCATCCTTACTATCCGTACAGCGGTGCAGAGCAACCATCGGAAAATATGGTCAATGTGCCGGTTCCTGCGCATAGCTATGGCAATGTTATCCGCGAATTGGTCACTGAAAAGTGGCTGCCGGCGTTGCGGGAATTCAAACCAGAGATGATTTTTATTTCG
This sequence comes from Undibacterium sp. SXout20W, assembly GCF_049340285.1. Lineage (NCBI taxonomy): Bacteria > Pseudomonadati > Pseudomonadota > Betaproteobacteria > Burkholderiales > Oxalobacteraceae > Undibacterium > Undibacterium sp. SXout20W. The sequence continues at coordinate 66,580 of NZ_JBMPPH010000004.1, forward strand.
GCCGGTTTCGATGCGCACCGCGAAGATGATATGGGGCAGCTGGGCTTGGTGGAAGCGGATTATGCCTGGATGACCCGTGAGATCATGAACGTGGCGAAGTCGTATTCGCAGGGACGTATAGTGAGTTGTCTTGAGGGAGGGTACAATCTGTCCGCCTTAGGACGAAGTGTGATTGCCCACGTCAAAATGTTGGCAGATCTGGAGTGAGTCCAAGGTTCTGGTTTTTTTGACTTGAACCCTAAGATTGCTCGGACGGCCATTACCTGCCACTTATAACGGATTTGTAAAGGATTCATAAGGAATTCGTTTGCCCCATGGGATATATCTATGAATAAACTGTGCCGCATCTTCTTGCTACTTTCTTCATTGGTTTTTGTTCCGGCCGTTGTTACCGAAGTTGCCGACGCTGCCGACCTTGCTAACGCTGCCAATAGTCAAACTGAGACGATACAAAAACTGAATCAATTTATTGACGGCTGGCACGACGATGCGGCGCATGCGCGGCTTGCTTATTTTGACAAGATGACCGCTGATGCGGTGTATATCGGCACCGATCAATCCGAGCGCTGGACTCGCGATGAATTCAAAATCTGGGCGAAGCCAGCCTTCTCAAGGCCTGGCGCTTGGGCATTTACCGTCATCAATAGACATATTGCGATGACCGAAGACCAAAGCGTACTGTGGTTTGATGAGCAATTACAGACCAAAATGGGGATTTGCCAGGCATCAGGGGTAGTCAGGCAGACGGCCGAAGGTTTTAAAATTGCGCACTACCAATTGTCGCTCACAGTGCCCAATGCGCTGATTGATTATCTGGCAGAAGGTGTAAAAAAACAGGCGCAGTCAGAAAAAAATAAACCATCACCTTAAACGCATCGTCGTCATAAATAAAGGCGGTGATCTGTCACCACCTTCGATGTGTCCTAGCCACGTTGCTTGGCTTTCATATAGCTTTCCGGCGTCAATAAGGCGGAAACACCGATAAATGCAGGATAGGGATCGGTAATCACAAACGTTGGAATTTCTTGAAGGTAGCTGCTAAATCGACCCTTTTGTTCGAAGCGTTGACGGAAAGGTGATTCAATAAAAAAATCCCCAAGGCGGGGAACAATTCCGCCACCAATATAGATACCGCCCTTGGTTCCCAAAGTGAGCGCAAGGTTGCTCGCTGCGGTACCCAAGATTTCACAAAACGTATTGAGTACTTCGCGGCATAGCGGACATTGATTTGAGAGCCCGCGCGCCATAATGTCGGGCGGTTCAAGGTCATCAAATGCGACATTTCTTAAGCTTGCAAGAGCGTTGTAGATCAATCGCAAGCCTGCGCCAGAAAGTAGTCGTTCCATCGAAACGTGCGCATATTGTTCAAGCGCATATTCCAATATCGCAATTTCTCTGCGGTTTGCGGGTGAAAATGATGCGTGTCCACCTTCGCTTTCAAGTGCTACCCAGCCATTGTTTGTATGAATTAGGCCAGAGACACCCAAGCCGGTTCCGGCGCCTAATAAGCCAATGACACTTTGATGCTGCGGTTCGCCTTGGCCGCATTGGTATTTTTGATGTTCATCTAAATGCGGTAGGGCCATGGCCAAGGCATTGAAATCATTCATTACCAGTAACGTCGACAAATTGAATTCGGCTTGTACTGCGCTGATCGAGAACGACCAATCGTGATTTGTCATTTTTATCAAATCACCATGCACCGGATTAGCGATCGCAATGCCTGCTTTTTGAATTATTTGTGCGCCTGCCAGGATGGGAGGAGCACTCGTTAAATAAGTGCGTATGGCGGCTGAAATTGTCGGATATTCCGAGCATTGTAAAACGGCGATTGTCTCACATTTTCCATGTGCCGTTTCTATAGCGAATCTGGCGTTGGTGCCACCGATATCAGCCAGTAAATGAGGATATGACATGTCTTGGAGTTAAGTTTAATTAAGAATGAGAATGCAGTTGAGACTTTGTAATTACTGCTCGCAAGTTTGATTGATGGCGAGCATTTCTTACTTACCTATTGAAACTTTACGATGGCCTTGTTTTTACTTGATACTTGATCGCTGATATGAGCATGGTTTGAAAAAAAAGACTGTAATGATCTACAGTCTTTTTTTGTCAATCGATTGTTTGGCGATGCGCATGCTGTTGAAGTTTTTCCTCATCAGCATGCGTTTAGCTCATTGCGACTTTTACCAGAAGTAAATGTTTTGAACGTAGACTGTTCCACCGCTAGCAGGTGTAACACCGACCAACATTAATTGGAAAACATTTTTCATATCAACACCGGTAAAGCTACTTAACGGAATATCGATGCTGTTCCAACCTGCTGTTGTCGTGGTCGCCAAAGTCAATGGGATGTTCACTTGCGTTTGTACTGGACCTGGTGAGATCAAATTCAAACCAAGGCTAGTGACGTTAGGCGTCCATACATCGATGTGAATGCGAGTCGCCGTAGTGACGTTTGTGTTAGCCGCCAAAGCGATACCCTCGTAGTTCAACGCGGTATAGCCTTCAGTTTCAACACCACCAACTGTTGTCAAAGTACACTGCGTAGCCTGACCCCAGTTTGGACAGAGATTTGTGCCAGCAATATCAGCACTGCTCTGCGTTAAGATTGAAAATAATACTGGGTGGCTTGGTGCAGGTGCTGCAACCGTCGGTGCAGTGACTGCAGGTGCTGCTGTTACGGTAACGGCTGTCGAGCCTGCTACAGAGAGTGATCCGAGTTTTGCCGTGATCGTGCTGTTACCTGCTGACACGCCAGTAATCAAACCTGTTTTGTCAACCGTGGCAACTGCTGGGTTGCTTGAAGTTAAAGTGTACCAACCCCAACCCACGTTATTTTCAAAACCGCTTGGCAAACCGCTAAATCCAACGGTATTTGGTGCAGAACCGTTAGCAGAAGACATCGATGTTGACGTTCCTCCGACTGCGACGGAAACCGGTGCGAAAGTGCCAACTGCAGACGTTGCGACAGGCGCTGGGCTCAGTGTTTCATATTGAATATTGTTGAGCCAGACGGTGTAATTATTGTCACCATCAGCGAAATAAAATAAACCGCTGTTAGCGCTGAATTGCGCAGGGTTTGGCAGTGGAATGATGAATTTTTTCCATGTTGAAGTGATTGAAAATCCGATAACTTCTGCTTGGAAGGCACTGCTCGTCGCGCTACCGTCTTGACCGATACCAACTTTAAACGAGGTCGTTGTCGGGCCACTTGTTTTTGCCCAGAATGTTAAGGCATTAAATGCGCTCAGATTCTGTGGTTTTGCAGCAATCAACATGCCACCAACGTAACCGTCGACATTGCTGGCTGGTACAACAATTTTCAGAGAAGCAGTCAGGCTGTTCGCTGGATTTGTGGTGCTGGTATCAACGGTCATGACAGGTGTACTGTTGGCACCGTCAAAACCAGTAAATGTGACGCCGGACGCATAATTATTTTGGAACACGGCTGCTGTTACTGGTGCTGCAGCGACGTTAATGGTTAGCGGTGCTGAATTTAAACCTGTTCCCGTGTCAGTTGCAATCACTTGAGCAGTACCACCTGCCACCGCGGTAACAGTTGCGCCAGAAATGGTGACGGCGCCACTTGGAGAAACATTGCTCAACGCATAAGTGACGGCTGTGTCAGCGCCAGAGCTATTGTCTGTATGCGTTGATGTCACTGCAAGAGTTGAAGTCTGACCGACTGTTAAAGCCAGTGGACCTGTGGCCGGTGTCGTAATCGCAATTGATTTGACGGGGGAAGCCAACACGTTCACGGTCAAGGGCGCTGAGGTCAAACTTGCTGCGGCATCATTGGCAACCACTGTCGCGGATCCTGTGCAAACACCAGTTAAAACTGCACCAGAGACGGTTACGCAACCAGCAGGGCTGACATTGCTTAATGTGTAAGTGACTGCCGTGTCGACGGCAACTGTATTGGTACTATCGGTCGATGACGTTACCAAAGTTGATGTGCTGCCGTAGGCCAAATTCAATGGACCTGTTGCGGGGGTTGTGATGGCAATAGAGGTCAGCGTCACGGCAGGATGCGTAACGGTAATGACATAGGCAGATGATTTAGTACTAGTAGCCGTATCTGTAGCGATCACCGTCGCGCTACCTGCTGCAACAGCGCTAACCTGAGCGCCGTTGATCGTCACAGCGCCAGCCGGGCTGACATTACTTAACGCATACGCAACACCGGTATCCGCTTTGCTTGTACCGTCACTGTAGGTCGCAGTAACCGCGAGTGTGGTTTGGTGCCCCGCCTGCATAGACAGGCTGTTGTTGGTTGTTGGAGTCGTAATCGCAATGCTGCTAAGCGTTGCTGCTGGAATATTTGGCGTGACCGTATTGGTCCCGCCGCCGCAGGCCACCAGCGCAATCCCCGTATACGTTATCAGGCCGAGTCGGGCTAATCGATGAAACAAATTCATTGTATGTCTCCTTAACCAATCCGTTGCTCAATGGCCTCAAAGTGGTCAAATAATTTTTTAGTTAAAGTGGGAAAGTCTAATGAAAGCGCTTTCATAAACGAATATATTGGAATCAAATATTCATGTCAAGAAATATGCGTTGGAAGCGGCGAGCGAAGGTCAGGATTATGAATATGGATCTTTCATAAAATCTCTATATTTCATTGGTAAATGATGAAATTATTCAGGATGTTTTTTTGTGGAAACATGTACCTAAATTACGACTAAGATTAGCTCGCCGGGTGATTTTTAATTTTTATGAAAAATATTGCTTTTTGAAAGCGATTTCAAAAATGACACTATATTTTTAAAATAGTCGTTGTATTCATTGAATGAAACATGCACGAGTGGCAAGCTTTTATTGGTTAGTTAAGTACAATGTTTGAAGGATCATGTTGCCTGGCAATATTGCCGCAATATGTTTATAAAAAATGAGACTCACAAGTCAGATCAAACTAGGCAAAAAAGAAATGACTAAACGACGGTGGATTGGATTTAATCGCTTGGTTACTCAGCCTATGCTTCACTGATCGAGGCGAGATTATTTTGTGTTTTCATTGGATTAATATTGAAAAATAGACAGTCATCTTCAACAGTAATCTGGTTACGCCCGACGGCACCAGGTAAGCCGGACGTAGGGCAGCCGTGCAATGGATGCGGAGTGTGCTGCGCCGCTGAACCTTGTCCCGTGGCGTTAATTTTTTTGTGGCAACGAAAGGGCAGTTGCCGCGCCCTGGTATGGGAGGGGGAGCAGCATCATTATCGCTGCGGTATGCTCATTCAACCAGCGAATTACCTGTGGTGGTTGCCTGAGCCGTGGCAGCGATGGTTCGCTCGGCGTGTCAGACGTTGGATCGCTGCTGACGTCGCTTGTGATTCTTATTCAACGATAGAATTCAACGACAGAATTCAACGATAGAGCAAAAAAGGGGCAAAAGTAAAACAGGCGCGAAAGTAAGACAGGCGCTAAAGTTACATGATTTTTTCGCGCTGCATTATTTTATGGCTGCTATGGCCGTCTAGGTAAATCGGCTTTTCGCCAAAGGCGGATTACGGGCGAAGTATTTTTTAATGCCCTTCATCACAGCTTCCGCCATCTGATCCTGATACGCTTCATCAGTCAGTTTTGCTTCTTCTTGCGGATTGGAGATAAAGGCGGTTTCTATCAAAATACTCGGAATATCGGGTGCTTTTAATACTGCAAACCCGGCTTGTTCAACGGCTCCCTTATGGAGCTTGTTGATACCGCTAATTTCAGATAAAACGACTTTGCCAAGTTTGAGGCTGTCATTGATCTGCGCTGTGGTCGATAAGTCGAGAAGGACGCTCGCAAGTTGCTTGTCATGCGATTTAATATTAACCCCGCCGATCAGATCAGCGGCATTCTCATTGTCTGCGAGCCAGCGCGCGGCTGCGGAGCTGGCGCCTTTATCAGATAACACAAATACCGATGATCCTTGTGCCGAAGCATTTACAAAGGCATCAGCGTGTACTGACATAAATAAGTCTGCTTGAACTGCACGTGCTTTTTGCACCCTGACGTTGAGTGGTACAAAGAAATCAGCGTCCCGTGTCAACATCACGCGCATATTGGGTTGTTGTTCAATTTTCGCTTTTAAGCGCTTTGCGATGGACAGTACAACGTCTTTTTCGCGGTTGCCGCCGCGGCCAGTAGCTCCAGGATCTTCACCGCCATGCCCGGGGTCGATCGCAATTGTAATCATGCGACCATTGCTGATTGGTTTGTCAAAGAATGGTATCTCAGATTTGCTTTCGGGCTTGGCATCTGCTTTTGCTTCCGCTTTGCCGTCCATTTTTGCATCAATTTTTACATCAGGTTTTGAATCAGCTTTGGTGTCAACTTTCGTGTCAGCTTTTGTGTCACCGCGGGCGATCGTGGTCGATGCACCAGGTGTTGGTATATTGGTGGCTGGCGCGGGGATGATCGGTGTCGTTGGCGCCACTTGCGTCTGTTTTCCAGGGCTTTGCCATTCACCTTTCTCGATCATTGCCATGATGGGATCCGGTGCGGTGGCGGGATACAAGTCAAACACGAGTCGATGTTTATAATTACCGACTGGTTGCAGGGTAAATACCTGCGGACTGACTTCTTCCTTTAAGTCGAATACCAGCCGTACTACGTTTGGTTTATTCTGACCGACCCTGACTTGCTTGATATACGGGTCATTGGCTTGAATTTTTGCAACCAGCTCTTTGAGTGTTGGGTTAAGTTCCAGCCCTTCAATATCAACCACCAGACGTTCTGGATTTTTGACCGTAAAATAATTCGTCGTAAGTTCAGTGTCATTTTCCAGAGTGACGCGCGTGTAGTCGTCGGCTGGCCACACCCGTACGGCCAAAATTTTTGCCGCCTGTGCGGTGTGTGGGACCAGCACTGAAAGGAGCAACGTTCCCCCGGCTTTGAGCAGGGTGCGACGTTTTTGGGCGGATTTCAAACCGCCGCGCTGTGGGTGATCTGTGCTGATTTCAGCGCTTATAGATTCGGGACAAATTGGAGTGATGCGAGACATGCGATACCTTTGGCGGACAACGCTTGTAATTCTACCTCACGACCTTCACCCGAAACGCGTAAAAATACATGTAAATCTGGCTCTGGCAGCAGTCCATCCGCTTTTTCTGGCCATTCGATGATACAAATAGTGCGTTCGTTAAATTCTTCCCTGAATCCTGCCTCCAGAAATTCTTCTGCACTGATCATCCGATATAGGTCAAAATGCATGATCGTTGTTGCGACGCCCTTGATCTGGACCGCATACGGCTCAGCCAGTGTATACGTCGGACTTTTGACCGTACCTGCATGGCCAGCCGCATGAATCATGGCACGTGTGAGCGAGGTTTTGCCTGCGCCAAGATCGCCGTGTAAAAAAATGCACATTCCGGGAGTCAGCGTATGCGCAAGGCATTTACCTAATGCCTGGGTAGCAGCTTCATCGTGTAGTGTAGTTTTATAATGTGACATTTCCAGCCTGAATCCTATTCATGAATTCGCTAAACATAGCATATTGCCCAGCCCTTGTGTATTCACCGGAGTATTCTGCGTGAATCTGAACGAACAAGCATTAGCTGATTTATCAGCGAAAATTAAACAATGGGGTAAAGACCTGGGCTTTGCTGAAATTCGTATTGCTGATACTGATCTGAGTCAGGCTGAAGGTCAATTACAGCAGTGGCTAGAGGCTGGTTATCATGGTGAAATGGCGTATATGGCGAGCCACGGGACAAAACGCAGCCGTCCCGCTGAATTAGTCCCGGGTACAGTGCGTGTTATTTCAGCGCGTATGAATTATTTGCCGTCGTCGGCAGCGTGGCGCGCGATCGAAAAACAGCACGCGCCGGACACCGCCGTTATTTCCATCTATGCACGCGGCCGCGATTATCACAAGGTATTGAGGACGCGCTTGCAGCAACTGGCAGAGAAAATCAACACCGACATTGGCGAGTTTGGTTATCGGGTGTTTACTGATTCAGCCCCGGTCATGGAAGTAGCGCTAGCTGAAAAATCAGGCTTAGGATGGCGCGGCAAGCATAGCTTGCTATTGAGTCGCGAAGCCGGTTCGATGTTTTTTTTGGGTGAGATTTTGGTCGATATTCCGTTACCAGTGGACGAACCTGTGGGGGACCATTGTGGCCAGTGTCAATCTTGCATGGATGTCTGCCCGACCAAAGCGATTGTTGCACCCTATCAGGTCGATGCCCGTCGTTGCGTTTCATATTTGACGATCGAGTTACACGGCAGTATTCCGGTGGAACTGCGCCCTTTAATCGGTAACCGTGTGTATGGTTGTGATGACTGTCAGTTATTTTGCCCATGGAACAAATTTGCCGAACCTGCGGTAGTCGATGATTTTGCCGTTAGAAATGGTCTTGACCATGCGCGCATGGTGCATTTATTGCTTTGGAGTGAAGAACAGTTTTTGCGTATGTTGGAAGGAAGTCCAATCCGGCGTATCGGGCATGAACGTTGGCTGCGCAATATGGCAGTCGGGTTGGGCAATGCTGCTAGTAGCATGCGCGGGGATGCTGAAATCGTCGCGGCTTTACGAAGCAGACTAGCGCATCCGTCGGAAATGGTGCAAGAGCATGTCAAATGGGCACTAGCACAGCACGGCGATGGAGCGTAAATAAAATAGCAATAATTTTTAAAAAAGAATTTCTTTGTTGGAAATGTTTGTCGTTTTCCAGGTGTATCTGGCGTGCATGGAAAGGGAAAGTGAGCAAAAAAAACCTACCCGTACTCAAGTTGGCGAAATTTACCGCTATGATTGCGGTTTTCGTGTCATGCGAATGAAATACTCCGGACTGAGGCGAAGTCAGTGCAGTAAGCAACTAACAGCAAGCGGCAAGCAGCAAGCAGCAAGCACCAGACTGAATTTTTGTCGGTTCTATGAAATTGTTACGTATATTCTGCGTTCATTAGTAGTACATAGTATGCCAGCGAGTATGCCAGCGCAGATTCATTTGAACATCAGAGTTGAACATCAGAGTTGAACATAAGAATAAGGATAGATTTTGAGACAATCATCATTACTACAGCAATTGACACGCACCAAAGCGGTCGAGGCGCATGACATTATTTCCGAAGATCAACAGCAAAACAGTTTACATCGCTCCTTGGGCATTTTTTCCCTCACCATGATTGGTGTCGGTGCGACGATAGGAACGGGTATCTTCTTTACGATGGTCGAGGCTGTTCCTAAAGCGGGACCTTCCGTCATTTTATCGTTTCTAATTGCAGCGATGACCGCCGGATTGACGGCCTTGTGTTATTCAGAACTGGCAGCGCGGATTCCCGCTTCGGGGTCCTCGTACTCATTTGCGTATGCGACCGTTGGCGAGTTTGCTGCGTTTGTCGTGGCTGCTTGCTTATTGCTCGAGTATGGGTTGGCCGCTAGTGCGACCGCGATCGGCTGGTCGGATTATCTGAATAATTTCCTGCAAAATGCGATGGGCTGGAAAATTCCAGAAATGCTACGCTCGCCGATGATTGTATCGGGGCCAAATGGCGTCGAAGTGCACCCCGGACAATTCAATTTACCCCCTGTGGCGCTGGTTGGGCTTTGCTGCTTTTTACTGCTTCGTGGCGCCAAGGAGTCTGCGACGGTGAATGCGATCATGGTGATGATTAAATTGGCAATTTTAATATTTTTTTGTGTGATTGCTTTCTCTGGTTTTAACATCGAGCACTTCACCCCATTTTTTAATACGGACAATAGTAAAGGGATGGCTGGGATGGCAGGTGTGACTTCTGCTGCTGGCACTGTATTTTTCTCGTTCATAGGACTGGATACGGTGGCCACTGCAGGCGCAGAAGTCAAAGATCCTAAGCGAAATGTACCGCTGGGCATTATGGCGGCGTTAATTGTGGTAACGGTGTTTTATATGCTGGTTGCCGTCGCTGCCGTAGGAGCGCAACCAGCAAGCCAATTTCAAGGTCAGGAAGCGGGGCTGGCTGTCATTTTGCAAACGGTCACTGGCAAGGCGTGGCCTGCTTTGATTTTGTCGGCAGGTGCCGTAATTTCCGTATTCAGCGTGACCTTGGTGACCATTTATGGACAAAGCCGGATCTTGTACGCGATAAGCAAAGATGGTCTCATCCCATCGTCGTTTCAAGTGGTTCATCCGCGTACCAGAGCACCAGTTGTGAATACGGTATTGGTTTGTATCGCCGTTGCGATCGTTGCTGGATTGGTTGATTCCACCTTTTTGTGGGACATGGTCAGCATGGGCACCTTGGTGGCCTTTATCGTCGTGTCATCGGCGATTCCAGTGATTCGCCACAAAGGCATCGGCCGTGACAGTGATGGCTTCCGTGTACCATTTGGGCCTTATTTGATACCGGCGTTGAGTATCTTTGCGTGCTTATATATTTTGAAAGATTTATCTGCTACAACATACAAGGTCTTCTTTATTTGGATGTTTGTGGCGATTGGAATTTATTTTGCCTATAGCAAGCGTCATTCGCGCTTAAATAAGTAACATCGTAAATAAGGTACATCGTAAATAAGGTACATCGTAAGCAAGTAACATCGGACAAAAAAGGGTTCAACCCAGTTTGCCTAATCGCAGGCACTGGAAGAGATCCAAGCATCCGGATATGACAAATAACGAAAGAATGGTGATAAATATGAAATCAACAGTTCGCGCATTAAGCTTGATGGGGTCCTTGCTGGTTGCTAGCACAGGTTTAGCACACGCTGAAAATGTGGGTAGTGTCAATACGGTTTTTAAATTGTTCGGGCCGGACCATAAGATCGTCGTTGAAGCGTATGACGATCCGAAAGTGAATGGGATTACTTGTTATGTCTCCCGTGCCAAAACCGGTGGTATCTCTGGTGGTTTGGGTTTGGCTGAGGATAAATCCGAAGCGTCAATTGCATGCCGTCAGGTTGGACCGATCAGTTTTACGGGGCCATTGAAACAGGAAGAAGAAGTGTTCAATGAAAGTTTGTCGATTATGTTCAAAAAACTCCGTATCGTGCGGATGGTTGATCAGAAACGCAATGCGTTGGTTTATCTCACCTATTCGGATAAAGTGATTGAAGGATCGCCCAAAAATAGCGTAACAGCCGTGGCAGTTGATCACAGTACGGTCATTCCAGTTAAATAAAGTCGTGCTATCTTGGGTGTAATGTTAATTGAATGACCACTTGGCTAAGCTAGTCAGTCATCCCTGCTAGCCTAGCTCTCATGTACAGTAGAGTAGAACTTTTTGCTGATAGAAAAATTTCTTAAAAGCAATGAGTACGTTAAAATACGGTATGCCGAAAATGACTTTTTCACTGTTTTAACATGACACCTCCGAGTAATCCATCTGTTGCGAATGATCAGTCTGTTGACGCGTTGATCAAAACAATCCGGATACCGCCACGCCCAAGCATGTTAATTGACGTGCAGACAGAATTAGCCTGCAAAGAACCAGATCCACGACGCCTCGCAGCGACGATCGCCAATGACGTGGCGTTGGCAGCGTCGCTCTTGAAGTTGACGAATTCTCCATTTTTTGGCTTGCGGTTGAAGGCCAGTTCAGTAGAGCACGCGGTGCATTTGCTGGGCATGCGTCAATGCGGATTACTAATGACCGGAATTATTGCTCGCCAATCGGTGCAGGTAAGCAAAGTTTCATTGGTCAAATTCTGGGATTTTTCTTCAAAACGTGCGCAAGCCATGGCACATCTGGCAACGCACATGCGGGTATGTTCCACCGATATGGCGCATACCTTTGGTTTGTTTTGTGATATTGGTATTCCTTTATTGCTCGAAAAATTTGCCGGCTATCAAAAAACATTGGATCTCGCCCATCAAGAGTTTGAAAATAACTTCACCTTGATCGAAGAGCAACGCCACAGCACGAGTCATACCTCGATCGGTGCGTTGATGGCACGCACCTGGGGTTTGCCTGAAGAAGTCTCGACCGCGATTTTATTGCATCATGATTACGATATACTCAGCGATGGTGCAACCTCAGAAACGGTACGTTCATTAATTGCTTTGGCCTTGGTTGCCGAATATAGTATTCATAAATACCACGGCGAAGAGACCCTCGCCGAGTGGGACAAAGGCGGACAGTCCGCTTGTGATTTTCTTGGCCTCGGGAATGACGAGCTGGAAGACCGCTTTGAAGAACTGCATGATGTTTTTAATCATGCCCATTGATGGCACGCAAGGTGCATCAACTTGCTGTAATACTTTTGCAACGATCGCTAGCTAGACTTTCGATCGTTTTACAGCAATCTATTCACCAGCCTTGCTGGCAGCATGACGACCGCACGCAGTAATTCAAACACACCTTCGACAGCGATGCCAGCCAGGCGCAACGGCAATAACAGCAGCCATATCAATGGATAAAGTACGATTGCCATTAAAGCCAGTGGCCAGCAAAATATAAACAAACCCATCCAGATAATAAACGTCAACATGTCGGTCTCAATTTGTGAATAAACGCACCAGATTGCTCAACATCACTAAAGCGATAGTAGCGATGACGACGGCATCCATATTAGCACTGAGTTTCATGATATTTCCTTTCGAGTTCGGGTTGGAGTGATGTCACTGTAATCCACGATAAAAGGCAATACGAGATCAATGAGATAAACGGTCATTTACGCATGACAGGATGCTGATAAGGGTGATGAAGGTGGTTTGAAATTTGACCGACGTGAACTGCAAGGCTGAATTCAGAGAAAGACGTTCACTGATTGGCAAAAACATGATCTGCCAATCAGTGTAAAGCGGGTTTTTGTGAATAAACCAGACGCACTCAGAGGCGACTAATCAAAGTCCCTTTTGCATCAAAAGCAAGCACGTAGTCGTGATTAAATTGCAGTCCTACAACGTCACCGGCGGCGAGCTGCACTTGTGAATCACTTTGTTTTATTTTGAATAATTCTTCGCCACCCTGAAGTTTGACGTGGACAATCATGGCGTCACCCAGATACTCCACTAGCAACACTTCGGCGGGAACGCCTTCTTGCGCAGACGCTAAGCGAATGTGTTCTGGTCGTACACCAACGCTCGCCGCGGCAGGGTTGGTGCAGTTTAATTGTTGCCACAGGAAATGCACCTGCTGTGTTTTGCTTTGATCTGGCCGATTGACGAAATTGATCGTTGGTGAACCTAAAAAGTGTGCAACAAACTTATTTGCCGGGCGTCGGTAAATATCCATAGGACGGCCGATTTGTTCAATCAAACCGCCATTGAAAATGGCGATTCGGTCGCCCATGGTCATTGCTTCAACTTGATCGTGGGTCACGTAAATCATCGTTGTCCCAAGTTCTTTGTGAAGGCGGGATAATTCGATGCGCATATCCACCCTCAGAGCGGCATCCAGATTGGAAAGAGGTTCGTCAAATAAAAAAACTTTAGGCTTTCTGACGATGGCGCGTCCGATGGCAACGCGTTGTCGTTGGCCACCAGAGAGCTCTTTTGGGTAGCGATCGAGCAGCTCCGTAATTTTTAAAATACTGGCAGCATGGTTGACCTGTTCGTCACGTTGAGTGCGTTTTACACCAGCCATCTTAAGAGAAAACCCCATGTTTTCTCTGACCGTCATGTGAGGATAAAGCGCGTAACTTTGGAACACCATTGCCGCCCCACGATCGGCTGGATTGGTATCATTTGCGCGTAATCCGTCAATCAGCAAATCGCCGCCGCTAATCGACTCTAGTCCTGCGATCATCCTCAATGTGGTTGATTTTCCGCAGCCGGATGGACCGACAAACACCATGAATTCCCCATCCTCAACAGCAATGTCGATCCCTTTGATGACATCGTTGTTTGCGTAGCTTTTGCGAATTGCTGTTAACTGAACTTGACCCATATCACTTCCCATCCGTAGTGGTGTGCTGCAGAAAATCTTGATACCACAATGCGCTATCTTTCAAGGTGCGCGATTGCGTTTCGTAATTGACGTGAACGATACCGAAACGTTTTTCATAACCGGACGCCCATTCAAAATTGTCCAAGAAACTCCAGACCATATAGCCGCCCATTTTGACGCCCTGTTGCATCGCTGCATACATGGCGGCAATATGGCGTTCGATATAATCGGTTCGTTCGACATCATGCACGCGACCATCATCGTTGATCTGGTCTTTAAAGGCGCCGCCATTTTCGGTGACAAAGAGGGGCGGGACATTGTAGTCATTGTGGACGCGCAGTAAAAGTTCTGTGAGTCCTTCGGGATAGATTTCCCACCCCATATCAGACACCGCTTTGCCGTTGCTTTTGGCATCCCAAGGCTCGCCTGCGCTGACGATCGTACGGGAGTAATAGTTAATACCTAAAAAATCCATCGGCGTCGCAATAATGTCAAGGTCGCCGTCGTGTACGATCGGCGCATCGACGCCCAGATCAGCCCAGACATCGTTGGGATAGGATTTCTTAAACAGGGGATCCATGTACCAACGCAACAGCTTGCCATCTTCTAATTGCGTTTTTGCCAGGTCAGCGAGGCTATTGGTTGCGGCGTGCATTGGTGCCAGATTGAGAACGATACCGAGTTGGCAGGTGGCGCCTTCTGCACGCAATGCACGCAAGGCCATGCCGTGGCTAAGAAGTAGATGGTGCGACGTTTGTGCCGCGATTGCCCGGTCTTTAATGCCCGGTGCAAAGATGCCTTGTTCATGTCCGAGTGTGGCAACCACCCATGGCTCGTTATGCGTAGCGATTGAGGCGACTCGATCACCAAAACGTGCGTGAATACCTTGCGCATATTCAACAAAGCGATAAACAGTTTCACGGTTGGCCCATCCGCCCTGATGTTGCAACGCTGCGGGTAAATCCCAATGGTTTAGCGTCAGGTAAGGTTTGATACCGCGCTGTATCAAACCATTAATTAAGCGATCATAAAATGCCAGACCGGCTTCATTCCATTCCCCCGAACCTGTTGGGCGCACCCGTGGCCACGAAATTGAAAAGCGGTAGGCATTCACATGCAACGATTGAATCAGGTCGAGATCATTTTCATAACGATGATAATGATCGCAAGCAATGTCGCCGTTGCTGTTATCGGAAATGACGCCGGGAAGCTGGCAAAATTCATCCCAGATAGAAGGCCCTTTGCCATCCAGCGTGGCCGCACCTTCAATTTGAAAGGCACTGGTCGCCACACCCCAAATAAAATCTTTGGGAAATTGGCTCTTAGTGATACTGGCGGACGGTTTAAGCAAAGATTGAGTCGACATAGCTTGATTAAAATAGGTGTTGAAAAGTACAGTCCATCATTTGACAGCGCCGGCCGTAAGTCCGGATATCAATTGCTTGGACGAGATAATAAAAAGGATCAACAACGGTATAGTGGCAATCGCTGAACCCGCCATGAGTGCCCCCCATTCCGTATTGACCGGGCTTTGCAAACTGCGTAGTGCCAGTGGTAAGGTCGCCATGTCGGCGGAGCGCATGACGATCAATGGACTGATAAAATTATTCCACGATGCAATAAAGGTGATGAGCCCCAGAGTGCCCATTGCCGGTTTAAGCAGCGGTAAAACGATGCGCAGGTAGATGCCGATTTCTGAGCAACCATCCATACGTGCAGCTTCGATCAAATCTTTTGGGATCGACGTCGAGACAAATTGGCGCATCAAAAAAATCCCAAATGCACTGGCTGCCCCCGGGATATACAGAGCGCGTGGTTGGTCAATCCAGCCCAACGCATCCATGATCATGAAGGTGGGAATCATGTTCATGAACGACGGCAATAACATCGTACCCATGACCAATCCAAACAATTGATTCTTCCAGCGAAAACGGAACATCGCAAACGCGTAGCCGCCCATAGAACAAAAAATCAAGGTCAAAAAGGTCGACAATAAGGCGACATACAAACTCCAACCCAGATTACGCCAGAAAGGAATGTGCTCGAGAATGATATGCAAGTTCAGTAAAAAATCTTTACCAAAAAACACAGGCGGTGGCAAACTGAAAATATCTGTCCGTGAGTGCGTGGCAAACACAAACATGAAGTAAAACGGCGTTAACATGACGACCGCACCGACAGCGACCAACGCATTCGCCAGGAATTGTGTGGTTTTAAGATTGTTCATGGATTTAGTTTTCCTCTTTTGACGTACTGCGTTCACGGAAAACACGGTTGGTCAGATAAGTCAGTCCTGCAATGATGACCAACAAAATCCACGACATCGCACTGGCAGCACCAAAATCATTGAAATCAAATGCCATCCGGTACAGGTAAATGGCGCTCGTCATACCCGCCTGATCTGAACCGCCGTTGCCGTTGGTGAGAATGAAGGGCTCTTCAAATAATTGCAGACCGCCGATCAGCGACAGCGTGACGCCAAAGAAAATCATCGGACGCAAACTAGGGAGTGTGATATACCAGAATTGCTGCAGACGTCCCGCACCATCCATGGTGGCCGCTTCATAAATATCAACAGGAATCGCCTGCAATGCGGCCAAATAGAGCACTACGTTAAAGCCCACATAACGCCAGAACACAATCATGGCGATCGCTGGTTTAAGGTGTTCGGGATTATTGATCCAATCTATGTGTTCTTGTGGAAAAATATGGCCTATTCCCGGTAAAGAGGCAAGCTGTTCAAGCCCCTGATTGATCAGTCCATAATCAGTAGAAAATAGCGTACCGAACATGATCGCTATCGCGACGGTTGATGTGATGTACGGTACAAAGTACACGCCGACCACCAGATTACGTGCTCGCTTAAACGCGGCATTGATAAAGCATGCCAACGGGATTGCAATCAGATGTTGAGGGATTCCTGAGGCCAATGTGAGCCACAAGGTATTTTTGAACGATTTCCAAAACCATTCGTCTGCTAACGCAAAACTGAAGTTACTGAAACCGACGTATTGCATCGATGTCAGACCCGCGGTGGGCTCCCAACTTTGGAAGGCGAGAAACAGCGAAAACAGCATCGGAAACAAGCCGAAAACGATAAACAAACCAACAAACGGCACCAGAAAAATATACGGTGCGTAGCGTTTAGATACGGTCAACCTGAAGCGACGATGTGCAGTTGGATAGGCGTGGTTCATCGAAAGGCTCTCTTTTCCAGTAAGCGATAAGCGTCATCTAGCGCAACGTTGATATCTTTGCCGTGGTCCAGCACTTTGTCGAGTTCGGTGTTAATGACTTCTTGGGCAAATTTGTCTTGTTTATGCACGGTTACTGCCTGAATGTGTGACGTGGCCTCACGCCACATCACTCGTGCCTGCTGACCACCAAGAAATGCAATCGGTTGATCAAAAAATGCATCGTTAAACGTCGAAAGCAGGGCAGGAAATGCATTTTGATCCTTGAAGGCGGCAATTTGCATTTGCGGATTCAGTGTCAGAAATTGAATGAGTTTCCAGGCGTCTTGTTTCTGTTGTTCAGCAATACCTTTTGGGATGGAAAAAAAACTGCCACCAAAGCCCGCCCAGCTATGTTCTGGTAGTTGCGCGGCACGCCACAAACCGCTGGTGTTGGGGGCTAACCAGTTGCTGAGGTGACCAGCTAACCAGGCGCCAGACATCTGTGTCGCCAACGTCCCACGCTTAAAACTTTCCGACCACTCTGAAGACCATTGTGTAGTCTTGGCATCCAATTTATTGAGGCGTACTTTCTTTGCCAACTGAAATGCTCTGACAAATCTGTCAGATTTAACTAATACGTGTGATTGTGAATCGAAGTAAAGTCCCTCACCGGGCTTAACGCCGGTGCGAATGATGATGTCAGTGATGTCCTGGACGTTCGATACCAAATAGGCACCGGTCGTTTTTTTAATTTTGATACCCGCATCGATAAAACTATCCCACGACGTATTGAGATCGTTTTCCGTCACGCCAGCGCGAGTGAGCAAGTCAGTGCGGTACAGAAGCGTGCCAGGGCCGATGTCAGAAGGGGCCGCGTAGATCGCACCAGTTTTGCTCGTCGCTTGTGCGATGGCGTACGGGACATAGAGCGATTGGTAATGACGAATGCCATATTGTGGCGCGGCCAGATTTTCCAGACCGCCCCCTTGCGAGAAGCGTCCCAGGTAGCCGACCTCCAATGCCATGACATCCGGTAAATGTGAGCTCGTTGATAGCGCTGTCGTCATGGCGGAATGGTGATCAACGATCTGACGACTGATGACATTGATGTCGATATCCGGATGAATCTTTTTCCATTCAGGAATCGCGGCACGAACGATGGCATCGACAGATGGAAACGCGGCCACCGTGAGCGTGGTCGTTGCGTGCACAGAGGTGCTTAAAGCCGTGTTTAAGGATGTGCCTACCAACAGGGCGACAGAACTGCCCCACAACAAACGGCGTGTTTTACGCCAGGTCGCACCGCGCTGAATGTGCGATTGCTTGTTTACCTGCATCTTGTCTCCGGTATAAATGGGGATTGTCATTTTTATGCGCCCCTTTTTTATAGTACTTAACGCAATGATCTCAGAGCCTGGCGGTGCCAGGAGCTGATATCTTCAATCCTGGCAACCCTATTTTCTTATGAGGATATTACGCAAGTTCTCGTTACAGTTTGAAGCCTTTTTGATCTTTGAAAGCGCTTTCATTGGTTGATTTTATGAATTCAGGCAGTGAGTGTCAACACTTTCCTCAGAATTATTCATGCAAACTGTTTTTGCAGTCGCTTTATGCGACAGAGGTGGTTGAATAGTTGAGTAAAAGTTATTTTGAAGCGACGTTTATCGCGATTAAATAAAATGGGAAGGAATGGAATGGAATGCGTAATTTTTTACGGATCAATGAGGCGCAGGGTGAGTTGAATTCGCGTGGTCATCGCGCATGAATAGGGTTGGCGGGTTGCATCCTTCAAGAGGAGCATGCGCTAAACTGTGCTTCTTAGCTCTTACCTGCGCATGCGGCGGCTTGATTCACGCACAATTAATTGTGGCTTTGGAACAATGGCAGTGGGTTTTTTACCGGCCAAGAGTTGTAACATGGCCGTCGCCGCTAACTGGCCGAGTTCATACGCTGGTTGATGGATGGTAGAGAGCGGTGGAATGCCATACAAAGATGCTGGCAGATCATCAAATCCTATCACTGAGACGTCTTCTGGTACGCGTAATGAACGACGGTTTAAACCTAACGATGCACCAATCGCCATCTGATCATTCGCGGCGAAAATAGCGGTAAATTGCTGGTTTGTATCGAGCAAGTGTTCAACTGCAAGCAAGCCGCTGACCTCGTGATATTCACCTTGAATCACGAGTTTGGGATCGAATGGAATATTGGCAGCTTCCAATGCAGATTTATAGCCATTGAAACGTTCAACAGAATCCGGATGTTCGGGGCTACCGCTGATAAACGCAATTTTCCGATGGCCTAGCTGAATCAGATGTTGGGTAGCCATTTCACCACCCTGTTTGTTATCAAAATTAAGTGAAAATAATCCTGCCGATTTCATATTTCGCCCGGTCACGACGACCGGTATGGTTTGAGCCAGTTTTGATAAGGTTTCATCGGGCAATCGGCCGGTCAGGATAATAACGCCGTCAACGTAGCGTGACTTGAGCACATCGAGACAACGCATTTCGGTTGCGGCATTCCAGTGACCACTGACAAACAGCGAGCTGTAGCCCAAGGGTTCAAAGGTTTCTTCGATACCGCGTAATGCGGCCCCATAAAATGGTGAGTCGATGGCTTGCGTAATAACGCCAATACTCATCGTACGACCGCCAGCGAGACCGCGGGCGACAGGATTGGGAACAAATCCCAATTTAGAAATGGCCTGATCGACAGCGTTTTTTTTGTCTTCGCTGACAATCGCGGTACCGTTCAATATGCGTGAAACCGTGCTGGGCGATACACCGGCTTCCTGCGCCACCATCTCCAGAGTGACTTTTCCTCTGGAGACGAGTGTTGTAGATTCAGTAATGGCAGATTTCGTTTTCAATTTACATCCTATTTTTTTAACCGAATTTTACTCTGCTTCACCCTCAAAATGTAGCTATCCGCATGTTATCGCAGATGTAAAACGGCAAGGTAGACTGAAAATGTCGACGAAAACTGACCCTTTAACTTTTTTTTAATTTAATCTTTTCAATTCATGCGCAGGAACCAGCATCGTGATGCCATCACTGAAGTGCACCTCGATTTGCTTGTCAGAGGCGTTATAAGCCAGATACGTACGTTTCCCAACGGCACTATTAAAGACGCTGTAAAGCGCCGTATCGGCGCTGACGGTAAAGTCCGGCTTTCCCATTTCTTTTAAACTCAATAACCAGAACAAAGTGTGGCTGCGGGTTTCGCCAAGTTCGACGCTGCCTTTTGGTTTCCAGTGCTCAAGCGCGCCTTGCGGTTCAGCGAGTGCGTAATACGACATCAGAACATCTTGCCATATATCGCCAGGCGTGCCGTCGTCCATGCCACGTTTGGTATAGGCGCGCTTTTCTGGTCCCAACCTGCTCATAAACTGGATAACATAAGCGGGATCGCGACCCAGATACAAGGCGGCGGGCGTGATCGGCATCAGATTAATGCCTTGAATCTGGCGCGGTTCCTCGGTCCACCAGGTGTTGTACGAGTAGCGTCCGCCAAAGACTTGTGCGGCTACGACCTTGCCAAACTCTTTGGCAAACACCGTGTGACGTTGATCAAACCAGTAGTCGGAGATGGATTCCGTTTCTGTGGTGTACAACCAAATACCTAAATCCCGCAGTGCGATGTTGTGTGTGGCTTCTCCCCACAAGATCAGGCCAGCCCAGGCATTGACTGCTTCTGAGGATGATTCTTGATTATTGCCATCAATAAAATCAGCATCTCCTGACGCCCAGGAGTGGCCCTCATAGGCATCGAAATTACGTATAAACGGAAAATCAGCGCGTCCGCGTTGTGCCGTAGCGATATCGGCGGCAATCAGATTTACCATGCCGCCCCAATGGTTTTGCTCGGCCCACACAGGGTCGCGCAGTGCTACCTGGGCTGCTGCATTGATCCAGTAGCCGTAGTGGAAGTGGTGGTCATTTAAATGCTGGATGCTACCGTATTCTTCCGGGTAGCCAAATAGGGCACCGACCTTGGCATCTTGGACAAAGTAGCCATTGGCTGCATCGCCTTTAAACCAGGTTTCTAAGTGCTGTTTGAGCGATGTCAGCAAAGCATCACGCATCGCCATATCACCTTCTTGCTCAGCGACACACATCAGTTGCGCGGTCGCAGAGAGGGCTTTACCGTACCAATAGGTTCCTGTGCCTAATTGGTTTGAGTACAGATTGTGGGCGCGGGCGGCATCGCCGGACATAATGCTATGAAGTTGATCACGGTCGGCAGTTTCTTTTAAGCCACTCCAGAAGGGCAAAATGCCGTGATAGCGATAGCTTGTTTCAAATTGATTTTGAGCGGCAACCTGAATATCGCCACGGATTGATTGATAGTGAAATGGCTGTTTGAGTGGTTCACTGAGTGCACGTGACTGGTGCAGATAAAGCCCCATCAACGCAATTTGCTGTTGGTTTTGCATAGGCTTACTGTCGACCGAAAACCGCGTGGTGACTTTGCTGTGTTCAGCGTCGTACTGCCAGGCGACGTGCGTGTCAGTGACAAATGCGAATGCGTGACGGGCGAATTCATTGACTGTATGTTGATCGTCATCTGGCAAAACGGCAACCGAGAAAAAACGACCTGAGGAACCGAAATGGATGACAGGATTCGCGCTGCTCTTATCGACCCAAGTCGCGTCGCTGGGTGCAAACACCGCGTACGCACGTTGTCCTATGCGTACACACAACCAAGCCTGATCATTCGCCGCACACGGTGTTGCGCCAGCGGCTAAATGAACTCGTATATCACCAGCGTCTAACTGGTAATAGCTCATCGGACTACCATGGACGATCGTCGACAAGAGCGCATGCCCCTGCGTATCTGCCATCGAAATGCGGGCAGAAAAATCACCGATGCCATCGAGTTTGGCGTCAGCTGGTTTAAATTCTGTGGGTGTCAGTGTCAATGCAGGATGATGTTGGTAGGCGATGTCTATCCCACGTCCACCGGCATCGACCACGGATTGTGTTGGGTAATCAATTTCAAAACCCTCGGGTCCGGCGCGATAGGTCGCTGGGTGAGCGTGAATGGGTTCTGACCATTGTTTGAACATGACCGAGGAATACCATTGATTGCTGGGAAGCGCCTGTTTGAGCATTGCAGCGGTGCGAAAGGGCGCTGCAGGTGACTGTGCAGATGTCGTAGCAAATGCGCTCCCTTTGGCCTGCGTTGCGACCATTCCTGATCCAACATTAATCGCGTGCGCATCGTCGGCAAAGGACTTTTCTGTCAGGGCGACGACGGTTCCTGTCGCTCCCAGACAGTGGATTAGTGCGGCGGCGACAAGTGGTTGAAATTTCATCCGGACTCCTTCAATTGACGGGATGACAGCGGACACTGCGACGCATAGTGATGTGCCCAGCTTAGAGTGAACAGATCCGCTTGATGATGCAAGGTTTCCCGGACAGCCGATGGCAATTGCGCAGGCTGACCCGGGATGATAGTAGGACTGAATCAACACTGAATCAAAACTTGATCAGAACTCGATCAAAACTTAAACAAAACACCGACAGTGCCACTCACGGACGAGCTTTGATTGCGCGGATCGACACCAAACACGGCGAGTTCATTTGGTAACGACGTAGGCGCCGGATTGAGTCCACCAAAACGTACATAACCCAAGCCACCATAGACCTGCAAGTGCTGAGAAATCTCTGGCAACTGGCGGTAGACGCCGAAATGCAGATACGTTGCCGTATTGCTTTGTCCCCATTCAGTTGGCGTCGTGGTGTACGCCTTGTTGTAACGGACAAAACCGCCGGTATAAGTCCATGGCCCTTTAAAGTACGACAAACCGCCCATAAAATCATATTCAATTGCCCGTCGTGGGACATTGTTGACGTCGTTATTGAATCCTTGCGAGGAGAAATAACAGCCAATACCCGTCACGAAATCGCATTGACGCATCGAGCCAGACCAGTCACTGCGTTTGGCACCCAATGTTAGTTTTAAGGACGGATTAAAGTAATGGTCACCTTGCAGTATCACCACGTTTTGATGCGGTGCGCTGTAGTTGGCCAGATTGTCTGCATTGCCGACATCACCGACCAATGCGCCTTTGGAAAACGACGATTGCAAGCCACCACGGCTGTTTTGCCAGATCAGCTCGATAAGATCAACGCTATTGGCAAACTGAACAAAAATTTCCCCGACCTTCGGGCGTGGTGGACGCTCGTTGTATAGCACTAACGCCGCATTTTTAGCAAAGTTAATATCGTTAGTCCCAAAGGTGCCTTCGAGCACCAATTTGCTGCCAAATAGTTCGATCGGGGAGGCGGTGTAACGTAATGCTTCTTTGAATAAACCATACCCAGCGCCGGTTTCACTCCACGCGCTGGACATCCCCAGTGGATACGTAAAGCTGTCGGAACGTGACCATGAGCGTGACAGTTGTGTACCGAAGCGCACCTCACCGAAAATCGGATGGCTCGCTGCAATATTTTTTTCGACAATGGTATTACCGTAAATATCGGCTTGGCCATTGCGGCTGCGGGTACTGATCTTGCCATCGACTTTCCATGCAGAATCAAACTCATGCGACAAACCTGCGCTGACGGACACTAAATTCAATGGTGGTCCGCTGGCAGTTTGCGCTGGTCCAGGCTGGCAAAAGGGGCCACCTGTAATGCCTTTGCCGTACACGCCGCGAGGATCTGGCGTAAACGCACAATTCAACAAACCCTCGGATCGGTTTGTTGAGATACCGTATTCACCGACACCGAATCCGGATATGGAAAGTTTAGCGAGGTTGCCCAGGCTAAACGTGCCGAGTTTATCATCATCACCAAAATCGGTAATTTGCTGAGCTGAGGCAAACCCCGCTGTGAGTGACAGTGTGACGACCGCCACATGCGCCAATTTTTTCATCTCGTCTCCATAGAGCATGTATTTGCTCAATGCTTTTTTTATGTGCGGATTGCGTTGAGCCATTGCTTCTTACAATGGGCAATGGCCTCATCGACAAACCACTCTTATAAGGTATTTAAGGTGGTGATATCGGCAGCTTTCATGGTGCCAGTAAAGCCAATATTTCCAACGACGACGGTATCAAATTCACCCTTGAGAATGCCTGGATTTTTGCTACCGACAATCTTGACGGCCACTGTCGTCACGCCAGCCGACTGCAATGTCGCCAACGAACCTACGCTACATGTAAAGGCGCTGAGTGGAATGGCATACGTACGTGCGCCCATGGCGGTTAACGCGACATTGTTGCCGACCACGGTGAGTTTTTGATCGTAAGAGCAGTCGCCTGTTGCCGCGGTGGTACCGGCAGCATTGTTAATATCGACGGTAAACACATTGGCATTACCACCGGTCGTGCTCGGTGCTACAGAGTTACCCATTTGAATCAACAACGTCGCTGCCTGGCTAATATCGACGGTGCTATTGCCAGGTGCCAGCATGGCGACATACACATAATCACCAGCAGCGGTTGCAGCGGCTGTTGCCTGCGCTTGCAATACGTAGAGTCCTGTCCGGTTAATATCGCCCTGAGACGAGCTATATTGGCCATAAATTAAATTACCGCCAAAACCTGTGTAGACGTCGCCTGATTGGGCACTATGCAAATAAGCGCCATTGGTTTGCGCCGAATAGCCGATATAGCCAGACGAAAATAAAATGTTTGGTGACGCTGTTACTGTCGTTCCACCGCCGCCACTGCTACCGCCGCCGCTGCCGCCGGATGCGGCATTGGGAGTAACCCCGCCACCATTGCAGGCAACCAGACCAGCGAGGGATAAAGATAAAACGGCAAGGGAAATGCATTTTTGGGCGAACTGACCCGCTGAACTGTTGTCTGGCATGATTGTCTCCGTCATATTTATTTGATAGCTGCTTTATGCAAGCTTTTGAAAGCGCTTTCATTATAATGTCGATTTTCTTTAAAGTGCAAGCGCAACTGTTGCATTTCTTGTGAATTTCAACCTCCTTCAGGGCTTACTGTAAGGTCAGCGATAAAATGATTTGAGAATAAGTAGCAATGGCTTTGCATAATGGTAATTTATTCATTTGCCACCTAAAAAGATCAAAATAACGGTATGTCGAAATGAACAATAAAAAACAGGAGAATGTGGTGCTGGGCACAGCCAATAATCGCCTTAACGCCAGGGTAGCCACAGCTATCTTGAGCATCTATTGTTTTGGGACGCATACTGCGAACGCCGAAATTATAGAAATAAGCCTGAAAATACCGGTGCAGGTTGAAGTTCCTGATCATCGTCAGTATCAGCATCAGCATCAGCATCAGAACCCGAACCCGAACCCGAATCAGCATCAGTTGACGATAAAACAGGATATCGTGGTGACCGTGGTGCGAGATACAGCGCAACGACATGCAGCGATCGCCTTGATTGCCCATGGGCGGCCAGCGAGTGCAGCCGATCGACTTCGGATGGGCCAAGTCAAATATCCCGGCAATGCACTCTGGTTGGTGCAGCAAGGTTTTGTGGTGATTGTTCCTACTCGTATGGGCTATGGTGCGACTGGCGGTCCAGATGTGGATTACAGTGGTGAATGCAATGATAAGCAATATTTGCCTGCTCTACAGGCGGCACAAAGCGAATATCGACAAGTTTTGGACTATGTGCGACGACAGTCTTATGCTGATTCGAAGCATACCTTACTGATTGGCGAATCGTTCGGTGGCATGGTGGTGTTAGCAATGACAACGGGTACGGCGGATCCCGGTGTTGATGGTGTCATTAATATGGCTGGCGGTGATGGTGGCGATAGTAGTCATCCTGACCAGCCTTGCCAGCCAGAACGGCTGGAGGCGAGTTTTGCTGCACTGGGTAAGCAAAATCAGCAAAATAAACAAAATAAACAAAACCAGATTCCTACACGCTGGATGTACAGTCTGAATGATCGGCTATGGGGCTCGACCTATCCGCGGCAATGGTTCGATGCATTTATACATGCCGGTGGTGTCGGGGAGTTTATCCAGCTACCGGCAGATAAAAATAATGGTCATTTTATTTTCAACCGCAATGTGCTTGCATGGCATCCGGCGGTTGAAAAATTTTTACTTGATATTAACCTCAGTGCGCCTAAAACACCGGCCGCACTGAGTCACTGACTGCTTGAGTCATTTAATTATTGAAAGTAACCAGCACCCGCATAAGGGTCAGGTGTGGCGCAAGCAGGCGCACCAGCGACCGCCGTACCGCAGAGAATATAGCGCGGGGTACGGTTTTGATCCCAGAGACCCCAACCGTCGTCGTTGCCTTTCCATGCTTCGTCGAAGCTTTCGAAGTAAAAAATCGTTTGTGGCCCGGTGCCTGCATTTTGCCAGGTGTTTAACAGGTCAAAATAATATTTCTGGTTGATAGGTTTGGCGGCGACAGTTTCAATCTGGCTGCCTTGATTTGTCTGCACGGCCTTCCATCCGGTTTCACCGATTACAATCGGCATGGCGGCACCCGTCGTGGTCTTAACATTCGCGCTATTGGTGAATGAGTAATTGGCTGCTGATGCGTAATTTGCCCGTGCATTGGCAATGGCGGCATTCATCATTGCAACCGCCCGTCCTTGACCTGCTGCGATGGCAGTTTGTTGCCAGTTCCAGCCACCATAATTACTCATAGGATAGGTGTGAATCGACGCAAAATCGATCAGCGGCAAAATTAGATCAGGCTTTTCGCCACTGGCTGTTAGACCTGCATAAAACGTATAGTCATCGTCAGCCGTCACTGGTTGGGCAACATTGGTTTTGACGAGGTTGACGTAGGTTGCCAGGCAGCTTGCTGGCAGATTATTGGCGAATGAGGTTTCATTGCCAACGCTGACAGTTGCGACATTGGAATAGGTGTTTGCTTGCTGAATGCCAGTTTGCATTTGAGCAGTATTCACCGCATTGACGCAATCAGTCGAGGCGCCAACCAGATAAATGCCAATCTGAAATTTTAAATTCGGAAAGTTCGCCTGTGCGGTGCTGAGGACGCGCGTGGAGACCTGATCGGCGCCAAACAATCTCAATAAGGTATAACCTGCAGATTGCAATAACTGCAGATCCTGCGTGATATTCGCCACACTCGGCAATTCTCCTTGATTTGGCCCACCAGCGCGGTAGGCGCTGTAATTGATTGCCTTTGCATTTTTGTAATACGTCGGGAGGCTGCGCTGTGCCATACTGTAGCTGCCCGCGCTGATGCCGATACCAGAGCTGCCACCGCTCCCGCCACCGCTACCTCCGCTTCCTCCGTTACTGCTGCCGCCAGGTAATCCGGTTGTCCCATCGCCACCGCAGGCACTGATTAAGCAGCATGCACTACAGGCAAGGATAAGAGGGCGTACTCTGAATTTAGCAATGCTGAATTGTGTGAAAAGCATATGGGGTCTCCGTAATTTGTTTTATGTTCTTGCTGATTTCATCCTGACAAAACGAACGGCAGCTTTTAAAACCAGCCTGAAGCTCATTTAAGTCGTTAATTTAGCAAATTATTCAAGGATATGAAAGCGCTTTCAAGCTAACTGAATTGAATGTTGTTGTCAAGTTGAATCAAATAGCCAACACTGAACTTAAATAGCGCGCAGACGTTGCCGTGAAATCGCTTTTTTACGAAGCAAGTTGATGGACTAATTTAATTACCCACATAAATAAAAGCATCTAACTGAATGCAAAAAATGAATCAAAGACACGATTGTCGATGGCTATATGTTTAAGTGGCTGTGCAATTAATTTGAACGCATCGTATGGTTGTTGATTAATTCACATTGAATTTTTTTATAGAGATTACAATTTCAAATAGCAAATTGAAAAATTTTGCTAAATAGTTGATTTTTAACGACAATATTTTATTAAAACGCTAATTTAAATCGGAGTTGTTACAAAATATTTCCATCTTTCTTTTGGATTTTTTATATACTTTGTTTGTATTACTTTTCGTAAATATTTATTTTAGGCAAACCCGACGAAAGCCGGGGACGCAAAGCTTCCGACCTACGGCGTAGTTATAAACGCTAAGGTAGCGGGGTTGCCAGTGTTGACATGTATTCTGACACTGTGCGTGCGCAGCCTTTTTCCGCCTTGGAGAGCTGACACCATGAGTAACAGACAAAAACGCTTGATTTCATCCGTTTTTTCTTCTTTTTCTTCCCCATTAGCCTATGCGTTAGCTTCTGCTGGCGTGTTAAGTTTGCTGAGTGCTTGCGGCGGAAGCTCTTCGTCCCCAACCGCTAGTGCCGATACCCCAGCGCAGATTTCCAGCGCAGTCTTGACGTTTGGCTTGAATCCAGACACACCAGCAACATCGGTGGACGCACCAGTACCAGTGCACCCAAGTTTTCATCTGGCGCCGGTGATCCTGTCTGAGCCTTCAAATATTGACGTGATCAATCCTGGTAATTCAGCCCGCATGTCGCCGAATCAACAGGCAATCCCAACCGAGTTCCAAGGCGTGAAAACGCGCGGCCTGACCTTGCAGGCGTTGCGCGCCGCACGTGCAGGCGGTCCTGCTCTGGCGGCAAACTCGACAGCAGCTGGCGTAACACCAAAAAACACGTCGTCAGTTGCGGTAACCTATACGCCAGCGCAGATTCGTGCGGCATACGGATTACCAACATTGCCTGCTAGTTTCACTGGTTTGACTGCAGCCCAGGCGGCACAGCTCGGTGCTGGTCAAACAATTTATATCGTTGATGCGCAAAGTGATCCAAATGTCAGTGCCGAATTGACGGCTTTTAATCAAAAATTTGGTCTGCCTGCGTGTACAGTGAAAACAATCGCAACAAACGCATCGTTGCCTTTACCGGCTCCTTCTGCAGCGTCTTGTGATTTGTCTATCGTCTACAGCACGCCGTCTGGCGGCATGACATCGACGGCGCCAGCGTATGACTCTGGCTGGGCGACTGAAATTGCATTAGACGTCCAATGGGCACACGCGACAGCACCATTAGCGCGGATTGTGTTGATTGAGTCTGCCGATGCGACCAATACAGGTCTGATCGGTGCGATCAATTTGGCAAATAACATGGGCCCTGGTGTTGTTTCCATGAGTTTTGGCGGATCTGAGGGAAGCTGGACTGCCTCTGTCGATTCCGCGTTTTCTAATACCCAGATGACCTATTTAGCAGCGACGGGCGACAATGGCGCTGCGGTCAGCTGGCCATCAGTCTCTTCTCGTGTACTTGCGGTCGGTGGTACGTCCCTGACATACACCGGCGGCACGCGTTCTGAAACTGCCTGGACTGGCACCGGCGGTGGTGTGAGTGCGTACACGGCAACACCAGCTTATCAAACAAGCGCCGTGCCTGGCATGGGAACGCCAGCGAAACGGACTGTCGCCGACGTTTCTTTTAATGCAGACCCATCGACGGGTCAATATTTGGCTGTTATTAGTCAGGGTAGTACGGCGGTTGGTTGGATGAGTGCTGGTGGAACAAGTTTATCGACACCACAGTGGGCAGGTATTATTGCCATTGCCAATGCGATTCGTGCACAGTCCGCCAAAGCAGTTCTTGGTGCACCACATAGCGTCTTGTACCAACAAATTTCGACGGTTGCGGCGACGTACTCCAGTAGCTTTGGCGATGTCAAGCAAGGTAGTGATGGTAGTTGCGGCACTTGTACCGCGAAAACCGGCTACGATTTTCTGACTGGTTTAGGCACGCCAAACGTGACTAACTTGTTGACTGCCTTGGCGGGTTCTGGCGCAGCAAGCGCACCAGTAGTGACCGGTGCTAATGTGACCGGTGCGGTTGGTACGCCACTGTCTTTCACGGTATCGGCAACTTCCCCAAATCCTTTGACGTACAGCTTGAGTGGCGCGCCAAGTGGCATGACGATCAATGCCAGTGGCGTTGTTAGTTGGGCGACACCGGTGGCTGGAACCTATTCAGTAACGGTAACGGCAACCGATGCCAAAGCAAATTTGTCTGGTAAAGGCGTGTACACCGTAACCATTACACCGCCTGTTGCGCCAGTCGTGACAGGTAGCGCTGTGAGCGGTAAAGTAGGTACAGCATTGTCGTTCAACGTCAGTGTTACTGATAGCAATCCTTACACTTTGAGTCTGAGCGGTGCACCGTCTGGCATGACGATCAGCGCAACAGGTGTGGTAAGTTGGGCGACGCCTGTATTGGGTACGTATTCCGTGACCGTGACGGCAACTGATAGCAAAAATGGTCTGAGCGGCAAGGGCGTGTATGTCGTAACGATCGCAGCACAACCGGCGCCAGTGGTGAGTGGCGGCAGTATTTCCGGCAAAGTTGGCAGCGCGTTGTCATTCACAGTCAGCGTGAATGACACCAACCCGTTGACTTACACCTTGAGTGGTGCGCCTTCTGGTATGAGCATCAGTAGCACTGGTGTCGTCAACTGGGCAACACCAGTTGCTGGAACCTACAATGTGACCGTGACGGTAAAAGATACAAAAACCGGTTTGAGCGGACAAGGCGTCTATGCAGTCGTCATTAGCGCAGCAACACCCGTCGGTCCAGTTATCACAGCGCCAGCAATGACCGGCGTTGCTGGTAAGGCGATGTCGGGCACCATTAGTATTGCTGATGCTGGCGCGACTGGTTTGTCGGTGTCTATTTCTGGTGTTCCTCTGGGCATGAGTCTGGCGCCAGGTAGCGGCAGTACTTTGACGTTAGTTGCATCTTGGGCGAATCCTGTCACTGGTACTTACACCTTAAAAGTGACTGTTACGGATAATCTCGGAAGAACGGCTTCGGCCTCCATCCCAGTAACGATTACTGCGCATTGATTGCTTGTTACTGTTGCAAACAAGCTAAATAAAAAAAAGCGGTACTGAAGTCATCAGTACCGCTTTTTTCATTGGCCGCTTTGTTTTTTCGTATTTTGATGGACGTCGTATTCAATAAATACTCCCCCAGGTATTTTTGGAGTGCGTTTATTTACCTCGATAATTTGAATAAGATCACACATACCCCCTTATTTCCTCTTAAATGACCTAAATATTCGGAGGCAGGCAGAAACTTTTGGGTCAAGCGCAGCAGACTTCCGTACAATATCGCTTTGATTTAGCAAAAAAGAAGAATAAGCATGTCCATACAATGGTTCCCCGGCCACATGAACGCCGCCCGCAAGAAAGCGGCGGAAACCATGGAAAACACCGATTTGGTGATTGAAGTGTTGGATGCCCGCATCCCGCAAGCAAGTTGTAATCCCATGGTGGAGCAACTGCGGGTATTTCGCCAGCGTCCTTGCCTCAAAATTTTAAATAAAGCTGATTTGGCTGACCCTAATGCAACGAAACAATGGTTGGATTTTTATAACGCCCAAAAAGATGTTTTTGCGGTCGCGATGAGTTGCAAAAAGCCAGCAGACGTTGCCAAAGTACCTGGTTTTGCACAAAAATTGGCGCCCCATCGCGCGGTGCCGACCAAGCCACTGCGCATGATGATAATGGGTATTCCTAACGTCGGTAAATCGACTTTGATGAATGCCTTGCTGAAAAAACGTGTTGCCAATGTGGGTGATGAACCAGCCGTGACCAAAACGCAGCAGCGTTTGTATCTTGGCAAAAATATGATTTTGACCGATACGCCAGGTATGTTGTGGCCGAAGATTGAACATCCTACCGATGGTTTGATGTTGGCTGCCAGCCATGCGATTGGTGTGAATGCATTGATTGAAGAAGAGATCGCAACGTTTTTGGCTGAGCAATTGCTGCTGCACTATCCAAAGTCTTTGGTGACACGTTATGGTTTTAATCTTGATGGCATGGATGCGGTTGCCGTGATTGAAGGCGTCGCGATGAAGCGTGGTTACAAGCTCAAAGGCGGTGATTGGGATTTTGAAAAAGCCTCACATACCTTGTTGCTTGATTATCGTAGTGGTGCTTTGGGACGCATTAGTCTGGAAACACCTGCGAGCCGTGAACATTTGTTGGCCACGTATGTGCCGCCTATCTTGTTAGGTCAAGGTAAGAGCGTACAAACGGGTATGGAACCAGAAATTGAGGATGACGATCAGTCATGAGCCTGCCAGCCTCATCACTTTCCGCACTCGTGTTGCGCCATGTTGAGGCGGGCGTGTGCACCCTAACCTTGAATAACGGTGATCGTTTTAATGCCTTGTCGGAAGACATGCTGACGGCATTGCTCGTCACGTTGAAGGAAATTGCACAAACCCCAGAGGTGCGTGTGGTCGTGTTGGCAGCCGCAGGTAAAGCATTTTGCGCCGGCCACGACCTCAGGCAAATGCAAGCAAATCCTTCGCAACAATATTATCAACATTTGTTTCAGCAATGCACCAAACTGATGCTCGCTATTCAACAATTGCCGCAGCCAGTCATCGCCCGCGTCCATGGGATTGCCACTGCAGCGGGTTGCCAGTTGGTTGCGATGTGCGATCTGGCTGTCGCGGAAGAAAACGCAAAATTCGCGGTATCTGGGATTAATGTTGGTTTATTTTGTTCGACACCAGCGGTCGCTTTGTCGCGCAACATCTCTCGCAAGCAAGCAATGGAAATGCTGCTGACGGGCGACTTTATCGATGCGTCAACGGCACTGCAACGTGGATTGGTCAATCGTGTTGTTCCTTTTGCCATGCTCGATACTTGTATTGCCGACTTAACGGCCAGCATCGTCAGCAAGCCAGTTGCTGCCATCGCCATGGGTAAGCAACTATTTTACAAACAGCTAGAAATGGGTGTCGACGCCGCTTATCAATTAGCGGGACAAACCATGGCATGCAATATGATGGAAGACAGTGCGCAAAAGGGTGTGCAGGCTTTTATCGAAAAACGCCATTCAAAACAATAGAAAACCAGATGTTCGCTGCTCAAGACAGTCATCATTATTGATGTGATTTAGCTGATTAACTGATTAGCTGATTGATTTTTCCCTCTGTCGATTTTTTCATGCGCTCATGAATAGCTACCTCGGACTAATTTTAAAGATTTTGTGTTGCTATGCAATTTCCTGGACGATTTATCATGTAATCAGCCCAGTGAGTTTCGAGGCTGCCATTATTACGTTGTTGTCGACCCTATTTTTGTGGGCGCATTTGTTTGCCAGAGATATTCTCAATTTTTTCATTGCCATTAAGCACAAAGCGGAGCGCGATGCCTTATCGTCCTGGAGTGGTCGCTACTACGAATTCGATGGACACCATATTCGGTTTTATTTCCATGACGAAAAAATCTGGATTCCACTACGTGATTTGACATCACTTGTGAAACCGGAAATCGGCGAACGTGAACTACGCTTGTTGGGTTCTGATTATTTTCTGCTGCCGGAAATAAACGAATGGGCAGTCAGCGAAATTGGTGTAGAAAAATTGTTGATGACGCGAACAGAACATCGCCGCGCCGATTATCAGATGATCCGTCTTAAGCGCTGGCTCACGCAACAAGCGCTGCCAAATGTGCGACGCTTGCCCCGTTCATCTGTGACAGGTTCTCACTAGCGTAGTCACCACTCTGCAAGTGTCACCTGGTCAGACGGGGACCAGCCGCGCGAAGGACTCCAGATAATCCATCAAACCGTCGATGGCTTTGGTTGCCATCTCTGTTTTACCCTTTGCGACCGCTTTTGCAACTAATAAATGGCATCGCGCACACTCTTCTAAATCACCTTCATGTTGGTGTGCATACCAAAAACGTCTGCTCTTGATAATCAACGGTATTACCGCCGCAACAGCGGATGGATTTGCGCAGGCATTTTGGATAATGTGGTCAAAAGCCTGATCGGCAGCCATGTAGTCGTTCAGCGTATGGCGTTTGGCTGCAATCAACATTTGTTCTGCACAAACCACGAGTTCTTTACGTTGTTGGGGCGTGGCTCTCTCGGCCGCATTTTGCGCAATTAATCGTTCCAGTACGCGCCGTGTTTCTATGAGCGATAGGTGTGCTGATACCTCGATATCACTGACCACCAGCCCGCGTCGTGGCATGGGTAAAATCAGCCCATTCGATGCCATGCGCATAAGCGCTTCGCGCAATGGGGTTCGTCCGAGCCCGGTTTTATCAATGAGATAGGCCTCAATAATCGGGGCGCCGGGCTTTAATTCCATCGTCACGATCATGCTTTCCAGCGCATCGTACGCGACATCAGCAGCACGTTTTTTTTCGACAGGATCAGTTATTTCAAAATTGGTGAGCATGGACTCGGCTTTTGAGTGGGTAAATATATTTTATGTTGATAATATCAAGTTATTTCCAAATTTTACTCTGTTTAAAGTAAATATTTCAAATATTACCTTGCATGGGTGTACTGAGACACTCTTGAAATATGGCGAGTGCGCGACGTTGCTCGCAATAACCTGATTTCGAAGGGTAAAATACCCTTGAACCAACTTTTTGTCGCGTCAGTCAGGATTCTTCGATAATGGAAAAAAAACAACTCTCTTTGTCTCAACAACGACTGGATCTGGCCGCACAAGTGGGTGACGCTTTTTTTGCAGAGACGTTGTTTGATGCGATGGACGACATTGTTTTTTTTGTCAAAGATCTTGCCGGACATTATCTGGTGGTGAATCAGACTTTGGTACGTCGCTGTGGACTCAGAGAAAAATCGGCGCTGTTAGGACGCACCGCCAGTGATGTTTTTCCAAGTAAATTAGCAGCAAATTATGTGGCGCAAGATGCCTTGGTGTTGAGCGGAGCCAAAGAACTCCGCGACCAGCTTGAGTTACATTTGTATCCGAATCGCTCGCCCGGTTGGTGTCTCACGCAAAAATTCGCTTTGCGTGACAGGCATCAGAAAATTATAGGAATGACCGGTATTTCACGCGATCTTGCCAGCCCGGATCAACACCATCCTGTCTACGAAAAGATTGCCGTGGCAGTGGCGCATTTACATCATCACCATGCGCAAAATATCAAGATGTCCGATCTGGTCACACTTACCGGGTTGTCGCTGGCGCAGTTAGAAAGAAATTTCCATAAAATATTTTCGATTACACCACGCCAGATGATGGTCAAAATTCGTCTTGATGCGGCATCAACCATGCTGAGTCAGTCCGAACAAAGCATCACCGATATTGCACTCGCTTGCGGCTATCAGGATCACAGCGCTTTTTCCAGAGTTTTTAAAGCCACGGTTGGCATGACGCCCAGAGAATACAGGGACATGCTTGCCGCCTCATAGTAAATGCGACAAACATGGCGATGGCGCTTACGGTTCAGCGTATTCCCCAAACAAACGGGTCATTGTCATCCAGTAATAAGTTCGCCTCTGCATTGATATATGCGGTACCGCGCAGACTAGGCAAAATCGTGGAAATTGCCACTGTGTTATCCGAATCGCTCGCTTGCTGAGTTAGTTGATTTAGTTGATTTAGTTGATTTAGTTGATTTAGTTGATTTAGTTGATTTAGTTGATTTAGTTGAGCTTGTGGATTTTGATAAGAGGCCACGAAGACACTCCCAAGGATGCTTTCCTGCCGCCATAATTCGCCGGGCAAGAGCTTACCATCGGCAGCCAGACAGGCGAGCTTTGCACTGGTTCCCGTACCACATGGCGAACGATCGTAGGCTTTGCCAGGGCAAAGTACAAAATTTTTGCTATCGTTTTCTGGATGACTGGCAACGCCAAACAGTTCAATGTGATCAATCAGGGCGCCATTTGCGCCAGTGATGCCATTGGCTTCCAATGCCCGCCGAACGCGCCAGCTGTAGTCGGTTAATGTCTCGACATTGGAGAGAGTCAACTCTTGCCCATGGTGATTCATCAGAAAAAACCAGTTACCACCCCACGCGATATCACCGGTGGCTATACCAATTCCCGGAACCTCGACGCTGACCGCCCGCCGAAACCGATACGCAGGAACATTATGGACGGTTACAGAATGATCTGCATGTAATTCAGCCTCTACGATACCAACTGGCGTTTCGATGCGATGTTGACCGATGCCGATTTTTCCTTGGTAGGCGAGAGTGACGATGAAACCTATCATTCCATGCCCGCACATACCGAGATAACCAACGTTATTAAAGAAAATCACGCCGGCGACGCAAT
Source organism: Undibacterium sp. SXout20W (assembly GCF_049340285.1). NCBI lineage: Bacteria > Pseudomonadati > Pseudomonadota > Betaproteobacteria > Burkholderiales > Oxalobacteraceae > Undibacterium > Undibacterium sp. SXout20W. Next base: position 102,501 of record NZ_JBMPPH010000004.1, read on the forward strand.
TCGGCTCGCTCGGCGCGCATGCCAATGCACCGACCAGAACATCTGACCCGCGTGGCTCACAGACAGTGGCACTGCGGAAATGATCAAATTTTTCCTTAAATACGATCAATTGCTCTGCGACGCTGCCATGCCCCAGATCGGGACCGCCGTCAATAATGATACGGGTTGGCTCACCCCCTGTATGGGAGTCAATAACATGTAATTTTTTCATTGTAGACTCTGCGTATGATGGATGACATTAGCATACGTGGATTGCACTCAATTTGTCTTGCTCGGAAATTATCCCTGCGATGTGGAAATCGGCATAACGGTATCGGACGGTAAAGGGGACTTGATCGCTGCCCGCAAAGACATGCTCAGCCGCTTATATGAATAAATGATAAATTCACTATGAAATGGCTGCGAATCATAGGGACGGATGGTACAGTAGCAACCCAGACTTTTAAAACTTTAGCAAAAACAGTAGGGACGAAAAGCGCTTGCATGAATCTGTTTCCGCACAAATACGACCATAAAATGCCGCTCGATGTGAAACGTCGCTTGACGGCGGCGATCGTTGTTTCAGTATTAGTGCATGCTTTCGTCTTATCTTTACAGTTCGTCACGCCTGGTGCCGGGCAGCCTGATGTTGCCGTGCCTTTGAGTAAAAATAGCAGTGCAGTTGCAGAAATCAGCGCGGTGCTCATACCTGCCGGGCCGCTGCCAATACCAATTGAAAAAAATCCAACATCGGCCTTGAGACCTGTTCAGCCAACCGTGCCAGCAGATCCGCCAATATCTGCTAAGTCGGTGCAAAAGCAAGGAATGCAGCTAGTTGCGCCGATGCCCGTTGCTAGCTTGCCGCCACTTGCGGCAAAGGAGAACAACAGTAAGCACGCGCCGCATCGCCTGAGAAAATCTGCCAGCGCGCTAAAACAAGCCCATAAATACAAATCCTTGGCGACGGAAATTCCTGATTTGATCACACAGGATGTGTTAAGAGATGACAATTTTATTGTTGCCGTGCGTGATCCTGATGAGGTAAAAAAGGATAATTTGCCGCAGGAATTGGGTTCGACCTTGCCCGATCCTCATAACTCTGAACAAGCCGAGAAAAAGCTTATGCTTGCGTCAGAAGAAAAAATAATCACCCCATTAGCCGACGCTGATGCGGCAGTGGCGAGTGTCGCACGTTATGAAGTAGACGAAAGTCAACGCCAAAAGAAAGAAGCTGAACGTCTGCAACGTAGCCGACAATTAGCGGCAGAAAAAGCCCAGGATCTGTCAGCGCAGGAAAAAATGTTGAAGCAATTAGATGACGATAACCGCCAACAAACAGCACAACTGCTACGCGCTGAGGCCGCTGCGGCGGCACTAAAACACCAATTAGAGCAGGAAGAACAGACCCGACAGGCGCAACAAGATGCAGCCAATGCGGCCACCGTCGCACTCGCTGAAAAACAGAGTAAAGAGAATATTCGCCAGATTGATGAAAGTCTTAAGCAGCAATTACAGCAGGAATTAAATCAACGCGAACTTCAACGTAAAGAACGTTTGCGGGAACTGGCACTGGCTCGTCAGAAAAACGATGAGCTCGTAGAACAAAAAGAACGTGAAGAACAAGAAAAGCGCATTTTGCAAGCTGCTGAAATGCAGCGACAACAGCAAGCACAACAAGCACAACAAGCACAACAAGCACAACAAGCACAACAAGCACAACAAGCACAACAAGCACAACAAGCACAACAAGCACAACAAGCACAACAGTTAGCAGAACAAGCGGCAAGGCAAGCGCAACTTGCGGCACAGGCCGCGCAAGCCGCAAAACTGGCACAGGCAGCACAGGCAGCACAGGCAGCACAGGCAGCAAATCAACTCGCCCGAGCCCATAACGATACGCAAAGTCAGTCTGCACGTGTGGCGACGCAGGCTAATTCCGCGCAGAACAATGATGATATTTTTGGCTCTGGCAGCACGCGCGGTTCAGCGGATAACGGCAACTTGCCCAAGCCGTCTCTTGTATTGCCAAAAAACTTGTTCAACAGTGATCTTGCCAATCGTGCCCAAGATGCCATAAAAGGCTTAGGTATTTTGCCTGGTAAGCCACCAAAGCCACTTCTTGATGAAAAAGCCCGCCGCCACACCATTTTTAATAGCACGGAAAAAGATGTTCAAGTCCGTATGTATGCGGAAAGTTGGAAGCAAAAAATAGAACGCAACGGGAATTTGAATTACTCGCAAAGTTCTAGTAATAAAGCCCGTGGCGATCCTTTAGTCAGTGTCGCAATTCGTAGCGATGGTAGTGTTGAGGATGTGACGATATTGCGCTCAAGTGGTCGTGAGGATTTGGATCAGGCGGTGCGCAATATTGTCCGGCTCAATGCCCGTTACGCCGCGTTTCCGCCAAGTATCGCTGCACAGTATGATGTACTTGAGATCCGACGCATCTGGAGTTTTGATGATAATCTGAAGATTGTTGAGGAACTTCGTTAAATCCATCGTCATTTTTTGACCCGATTATTTACTAAAATAACAAGACAAGCAAAACATGGAAATTTTAATTACTGGCGGAACCGGCTTAATTGGTCGGCGCTTATGTGCTGCGCTGACGGCTCAGGGACATAGTCTGACAGTTCTTAGTCGTCGCAGTAAAATGGTGCCAACACTCTGCGGCGCGGGTGTAAAAGCAATATCCAGTTTGGATGAGTATCATTCCGACTTGTGTTTTGATGCTGTGATTAATTTGGCTGGGGAGCCGATCGCGGATGCGCGTTGGAGTGAGCAACGCAAACAAAAGTTGCGCCAGAGTCGGATTGATTTAACGGAATCGTTAATGCAAAAAATCCGGATGGCGTCACATCGACCAAAGGTCTTTCTCAGTGGCTCTGCGGTGGGTTTTTATGGCAATGGTGGCGACGTCGTTTTCAGTGAACAAGCACCGGCGGGTGGTGATTTTGCCGCACAACTCTGCGTCGATTGGGAGGCCGCGGGCATGGGCGCGGCAGCCATGGGAATACGTACCTGCATTTTGCGCACTGGTTTGGTGTTGGATAATACGGGCGGTATTTTACAAAAAATGCGATTGCCGTTCAGTCTTGGACTGGCAACAAGAATTGGTGATGGCTACCAATGGATGAGTTGGATACACATGCAAGACTACATTGCCATCGTCCTGTTTTTGTTGCAGCATGAAAATGCGGTCGGCTGTTTTAATTTGGTTGCACCTGAACCAGTCACAAATCGTAAATTTACGCGTCTTTTAGCCATCGCCTTGCACCGCCCTGTGTTATTTGTGACCCCCGCTTTTTTCCTGAATCTGGTATTAGGCGACATGGCGGAATTAGTCGTTGGTGGCCAGCGCGTCATTCCTGCCAAGCTTAAGTCGCTTGGATATGAATTTAAGTATCCGTCGCTGCTGCCAGCATTGACGGACTTGTTACGATCATCAAGGTAATGTTGCAGGCGCAGCGTAATAAGTGGTGCTGAGTTTTTTGAACTGCCCGCCATCGGTCTTGATGGTGGTTTGATGTACCTCACCAGCGCCAAACACGACGCCGAGAGCGCCTGCATTGACCAGATCAGCCGTATGATTCATAAAATAGTGCACCCGATTGTCACGCCATAATCCTGGAGATCCGCCGGCGGTCGTAGATGGCACGCCCAATGGGGTTTGCCACCATAAAAGTGGCAATTGTAAGGTGCTATTGAAATTCTTACCCTGCGTGATATTTTGAGCAAAGTTTGGGGTGCTCACATTTGCTTCATCCCAATACCAACCCGTACCAATGCGCGAGCAATACGATGGCTGTGGTACGGTTTCAAAACACCCCGCGTCACGATCGAGTGTCTGCATCACCACAAAATCAGCATTACCGGCCCCAAGCTTTTGCATAAAACCCAAAGACGCCGGATATAAATCGCTTGCTAATGAAGGGGGAAAGCCAACATAGGCTTTTGGCGCATAGGTGCGGGCGGTGAGCAGCAAACATTGGGCAACGCCACCCACCGTGTTGGCTAAATTGGGACAATCGGTGTTTGAATTGACGATCGCTGCCACGGTACTTGGATCTGAATTGGTGCTGGCTCGTTGTGCGTATTCCCAAAAATCAGGCTCAAAATTCACTAAAACGGGTTTTCCGTAAAGCTTAATTTGTTGAAATAGCAGCCGGACGTTGTTCCAATAGGCGCTCATAAAGGTCGGGTCCGTTAATACGGATAAATTACCATCGCCATTCGCTGCCATTTGATAGAGCGTGAACATGGGCACGGCACCTAGCGTAGACGCGTTTTGGCCCACGACTTGCACATACGCACCAGAAGGACTATTCCAGGTGGGCCAGGCGCCGCTACCGACGCCGGTCAAGTATTGATCATAGAGATCAACATGAATATTTTGCGTTTGAATATCGATAACATCGGTTGTTCCCAGTCCGATTAACAAACGCTTAGACAGACCGAGGTTCGTTGCCAGAACCCCCGGCTTTTGCTGCAAGGTGGGCGGCGTTGGCGTTGGCGTTGGCGTCGATGAGCTACCACCGCCACCGCCACATGCGGCGATGAGTAGTGCGGTACTTAAAGGTATCAAGCGTAATAGTTTCATTTTGGAAAGCCCAGCAGGTCAGCGATATAGGTATGATAGTCGAAGCGTTGCATCGATGTTTTGGTGCTGTGTAAATCAGTGTTTCAATAATTGCTATGCAGAAACGAAATTGTTTCACTTCAGTGAGCTGTCGTACAATGCAGACCTCTTTTCAACCGTTCTTTTAGGGTTTTCATATGCGTTCTGACAGGTGCGCACCTAGCACTAATTCTCGCCACATCTGCTCGCAATGTCAGCGTCCACTAACCAATTGTATTTGTCGTTGGGTAATGCCTGTGGCAAATTGCGTGGAGGTTCTGATATTGCAACACCCTCTTGAAGTAGGGAATGCAAAAGGTAGTGCGCGCTTACTTGGCTTGTGTCTGAACGCTTGTCAGTTAATGGTTGGAGAAAGTTTTGAACCCCAGACCTTACGAGAGGCGCTACATGCGTCCCCAATCAACAAGATGACTTCCAAGGCGTTACAGCCTGTGCTCCTTTATCCAGATACCGTTGACAATCAAGCGGTAGACCTGGTGCGGCTTGCACGATCAAACATGCCGGAAACGACCGATCCGAGCCAACTTAGGCTTGTTGTCCTTGATGCAACGTGGCGAAAAAGCCGCAAAATGCTCTACCTCAACGCCATTTTACAAACCTTGCCACGGCTCAGTCTGACAGCGATGCCGGCATCGCATTACCGAATTCGCAAAGCGCATAAGCCAGATCAACTGTCTAGTCTGGAAGCGAGTACTTACGCTTTGATGCGTTTAGAGCAAAATGAAGAAAAATTTCTGCCATTACTGAACGCTTTTGATGGTTTTGTCGAACAGCAATTGCAGTATATGCCAGAGCGAAAATAAAAAAGCCCCGCACAGTGGCGAGGCTTATCGGAAGTGATTTAACTCAGATCATCACGTTGATCAGCGCATTGCCAATACCAACCAATGCTGCACCAGAAATCAGACCTGCGCAGATTGGTTCGCAACCGTCTACCCAGAAATCATAACCTTTGGTGCCCGGCGTTGCATTGCGGCGACCCATGTACCAGAACACCATCGCACCTATCCACATCGCCAGGCATGATTCTGGTGGCAACACAACACCAAGCCCTATCGATACGGTGGATAAAGGGAAGCGTCCCTTCGTGACAATCCGCGCACCCTCAATGACTACTGCACTCATCGCAGCCACAATCATAGAGATCACTGCGGAGGTATGCAGACTGTGCACACCTTTGGCAATCAGGTCTGCGACGCCTTTCCATTGCACCGCTGATGGAAATGCAAACTGTTCAGTCACAATCGTGGCAGTACTACGAACACCATTTGCATCGGCGGGCAGGAACAACAAGTAATAAAGCGGAACGCAAGCCAAGGCACCGGAGAAAATACCGATCACGTGACCAATCGCTTGTTGACGTGGTTTTGCGCCCAGCATATAGCCAGGTTTAATATCAGACAGCAAATTCGATGCATTCATGGCTACTTCGGCCGTCATACCAGCGGGCAGAATATTATTGGCTGGGTTCACATGATCAATCGCACCAATTGAGAACTGTGTGATTTTTGCCAGCGCACCACTCGGCACCCATGATGTCAGCGCCATCGAGTTAATACCGATAATGGTCAACACAAATATCAATGGCAATGAGATGAAGGACAGTAACCAGGAAACACCAAAAAATTCGTGCGTTACGGCGGCGCCGATGACGCTGAAAATTGGTACGCCAACATACGATACCCATAAAGGCAGTTCAATCTCTTTCAGGACATCGTTAGTCGGTTCGGGCGCCGCTTTTTTCTTCAGACTCTTAAAAGTGTTAGTAAAAATTTCAGGTTTAGCCGCCAAGCCTACCAATGAGCCAACCACCATCATTGAGACACCCCACCAGAGCGACCATTGGTTGACGATTTCAGCGCGTGTGAGTGCAACGATATGTCCATCGATACCAATGCGTGGTGCAATGTCACCTTGGTTAATCATGATGGGAGCCAGAATCACAAAATTGATGAAAGCACCTAATAAGACGCTGCTGGCGACGCGGATACCCATCAAACCACCAACGCCGAACATTGCCGCATCTACCGTAAAACGCAGACCTAGTGTGCGGAAATCAACGCCAGCAATTTTAGGTGACCACAGATCGTATTTGACCATCGCGGCGTAATAGTAATCATCAAAGCGTTCGTGCAAATTCCATGCTTCTTTCATGCCGGCCCATTGGTCCATACGTAGAATTTTGAACTGTATCAATTTCATCCAGCCATCGCTGACGATCATCTGATACAGTCCGGTAAATACTGCTGTCATGGCTAACAAGCGTGCTTTATACATTCCTACGTCGGCATTGCCAGTGTACAAAGAATCTAAAACAACACCGCAGGCGCGCCCTTCTGGGAAGGGCAACTGGTCTTCATTGATGAAACGGCGTTTCATTGGAAATGCAATCAAGACGCCCAAAATAGCCACAACAACCATCCAGACCATCATTTGCCACCACGGAATAATTTTTCCGCTGACCAGCATGAAGGCAGTCAGGCAGGCCATTAATGGAGAAACCATGTAGCCAGCTGCTGTTGCGATGGATTGCGTGCAGTTATTTTCAAGAACTGTGAAATCGTTTGCCAAACCTGCTTGCGCCAGTAACCTGAACATGGCAAATGCCAAAATCACGGAGGTCAGTCCAACGCCGATGCCAACGCCGGTCTTCGCGCCAATGTATAAGGCTGTGGCGGCTAAGATGCCACCTAGGAGGAAGCCTGTCAGGGCTGAACGTAGCGTCAATTGCGCCATGTCGCCACGGTAAATATTTGTGAACCACCATTCATCCTTTTGGGATCGGGTCCATGTCTTGATCTGCTCTTCGGATAGATGTTGCAGCGCCATTATGTCTCCAGCGTCATGTTTAGGACAGAAAACGAGGGTAAAGTATCATTTTGATAAAATTATCAAAATGACGACTTTATTCGATTAAAAATGAAAGTTTTCTTTCAGGTGCCGCAGTATCTAAGTCTGTCAGCTGACTGTCAAGCATCATCAGGGAAAAACGACAATTTGCTTATGATGCGGTGCGATAAAAGAAGATTGATGAAAATGCTAAATTATTAATATAGCGGCTTCTGGTATCTAAGGCTATCCTGATGCCCGCCATTTTCGTCATTTTCAATATCTAAAATGATTGCTCGTTGTAGAGCCAAGCCGGGAGTGGCCCGGCGGCCACTTACTTTTCTTTGCTTCGCCAAAGTAAAGTAAGCAAAAGAAAGGCGACGCTGAGACTTTGCCCTGCGGGTGCCGTCACTGCGTGTCGGCACAATTTGCGCTTCACGAAAAACGGGAAAGTGTCGAAACTCGCTGCGCTCAGACAACGACACTTTCTGATCCGTTTTCCGTGAAGCGCAAATTGCTTTGTCTAAAGCGGGTAGGGTCTGCATCAACGTCCACTTCAACATCAACGTCCATTTCAACATCAACGTCCATTTCAACATCGACGTCAACATCAACATCAACGTCCATTTCAACATCGACGTCAACATCGACGTCTATCTCCAACTCTAGCGTTTAGGGTGGAGGTTATGCTTTAAGCCTTCGTTTCTTGTTGATTTTTAGTGTTGTACTTCGGGCGACCAGGCCGGGTGTGGCCCGGCGGCCACTTACTTTTCTTTGCTACGCCAAAGTAAAGTAAGCAAAAGAAAGGCGACGCTGAGACTTTGCCCTGCGGGTGCCGTCACTGCGTGTCGGCACAATTTGCGCATCACGGAAAACGGGAAAGTGTCGAAACTCGCTGCGCTCAGACAACGACACTTTCTGATCCGTTTTCCGTGAAGCACAAATTGCTTTGTCTAAAGCGGGTAAGGTCTGCATCAACGTCCACTTCAATATCGATACGATACGGCTACTCAATTGCAGAGCGGGTGCAAACCGCCAATATCGATCTGATAAGCACTAATTTTAGCCGTTTGAATCTATCTCATGTAAGTGGATGTCATGGCAATGGCGGTGCAGGGATCAGGGTGATTGGTCATCGGAAGTATAAAAATGCCGCTAAGACAAAAAGTTTGTTTATCTATGTAGTTAGCCCTTAGTACCACCCTCGCACTCTTTCCAGGCTCGCCGCACGCGAGGGAAGAGGGGTGTAAAGCACAATGTTTCAAGTTTCATTTACTCAGATAGCAAAAAGCCCCGCAACTTGCGTTGCGAGGCTTTGATGAATGCGACTCGGTAGCGAGTAGCAAGCGATATTACATCATACCGCCCATGCCACCCATGCCGCCCATACCACCCATGTCACCCATGCCGCCTGCTGGTTTGTCTTCAGACAATTCAGCAACCAGTGCATCGGTAGTCAAGATCAGGCCAGCAACAGACGCTGCATTTTGCAATGCAGAGCGAGTTACTTTTGCTGGGTCCAGAATACCCATTTCGATCATGTCACCGTAAGTGTCATTCGCAGCATTGAAACCGAAGTTGCCTGAGCCGTTCAAAATCGCGTTAACAACAACGCTTGGTTCGCCACCAGCGTTTGCAACGATTTCGCGCAATGGTGCTTCGATTGCTTTCAGAACCAGTTTGATACCGGCTTCTTGGTCAGCATTGTCGCCTTTGATGACGCCAGCAGCTGCACGTGCACGCAACAGAGCAACGCCACCGCCAGGAACAACGCCTTCTTCAACGGCTGCGCGAGTTGCATGCAATGCATCTTCAACACGTGCTTTTTTCTCTTTCATTTCTACTTCAGTTGCAGCACCAACTTTGATCACAGCAACACCGCCTGCCAATTTGGCAACGCGTTCTTGCAGTTTTTCGCGGTCGTAGTCAGATGTTGCTTCTTCGATCTGAGCACGGATTTGTTTAACACGTGCTTCGATGCCGATAGCCTGACCTGCGCCGTCGATCACTGTTGTGTTTTCTTTGCCGATTTCGATACGTTTAGCTTGACCCAGATCAGCCAGAGTTGCTTTTTCCAGTGTCAGACCAACTTCTTCAGCGATTACTTGGCCGCCAGTCAGGATAGCGATGTCTTCCAACATTGCTTTACGACGGTCACCAAAGCCAGGCGCTTTAACAGCAGCTGTTTTCAGGATGCCACGGATGTTGTTCACAACCAAAGTTGCCAGTGCTTCACCATCAACATCTTCAGCGATGATCAACAATGGGCGGCCAGATTTTGCCACTTGTTCCAGAACTGGGAGCAGATCACGGATGTTCGAGATTTTTTTGTCGAACAACAGAACGAATGGGTTTTCCAGGATAACGGATTGTTTTTCTGGATTGTTGATGAAGTATGGTGACAGGTAGCCACGGTCAAACTGCATACCTTCAACGATGTCGAGTTCGTTGTCGAGAGATTTACCGTCTTCAACTGTGATCACGCCTTCTTTACCTACTTTGTCCATTGCACGAGCGATGATGTCGCCGATGTTTTGGTCAGAGTTTGCAGAGATAGAACCAACTTGAGCGATTTCTTTGTTGGTTGTAGTTGGCTTAGACAGAGTTTTGATTTCTGCAACGATAGCCACAACTGCTTTGTCGATACCACGTTTCAAGTCGGTTGGGTTGAAACCAGCGGCAACGTATTTGAAGCCTTCGCGAACGATTGCTTGTGCCAATACGGTTGCTGTTGTTGTACCGTCACCAGCATTGTCAGAAGTACGGGAAGCGACTTCTTTCACGAGCTGCGCGCCCATGTTTTCCAGTTTGTCTTTGAGTTCGATTTCTTTAGCGACTGACACACCGTCTTTAGTCACTGTTGGCGCGCCGAAAGAGCGTTCCAGAACAACGTTACGACCTTTAGGGCCCAGTGTTACTTTAACTGCGTTTGCCAGAATATTTACGCCATTAACGATTTTCGCACGTGCGTCATCGCCAAAAATTACTTGTTTAGCTGCCATGTTATTTCTCCGAAATCTTGTGGATATCTAAATACTTAGGGATACAGGAATTACTTCTGTACGATCGCGAAGATGTCTTCTTCACGCATAACTAACACTTCATTGCCGTCAACTTTGACAGCTTGGCCAGAGTATTTACCGAACAATACGCGGTCGCCAACTTTAACTTCCAGGGCGCGCACAGTGCCGTTGTCCAATTGTTTACCTGTACCAACGGCTAATACTTCACCTTGATCTGGTTTTTCTGCTGCTGCGTCTGGCAGAACGATACCGGATGCAGTTTTTGTTTCTTGATCCAGACGTTTAACGATCAGACGATCGTGCAGGGGACGAAGGTTCATACAAGCTCCTTTAAATTTGCGAGTAATTACGAGGGAATACTATTGAATTCAATTTAAGCTGGGGAAAGACTTTGTTAGCACTCTCTCCCAACGAGTGCTAATTATATGGGCGAGGTGCTGGTATTTCAAGGATCAAAAAATGAAGATTTTATTTAAATCTTAAAAAACAATGACTTAGGATTTTTTGACGAAATGAAAATAAGCAATTATTGAGGTGAATTAGAAGCGCTAGGCATCATAAAAATGTTAAAAAAACAATTTCTTAAATTGTGATTTTTTGTGAAGAAGCCAATTTTTTGTAAAAAAGCGTACAAAATAAAGCCTTGTAACGGTTATAGCGAATGAGTAAACAGTAAATTTGATTTTAGAGGAGGCCGACTCGTCCACGACGGATTATCTGGTAATACCTAAAACTAACCGTGCCTGATTCAAAATTCGAATTGCAAATGTTGAGGCATTTCGAATGTAGGGAGTAAATATGAAAATTTGGCATCGTTGTATTTGGCATCGCTGTATGTCGCTTGTAGGAATGATTCTCGTCTTTTTGCCAGGTATTAGTTTTGGCATGTCTGTGACGTTTCTCAATCCCGGAAAGTCCGATGAAGTTTATTGGGTAACTGCATCACATTGTATGTCTGCTGCCGCACACAGCTTAGGCGTGCAATTAGAAATTCTCTATTCAGAACGCGACCATCTGAAAACGCTGACCATCGCAAAAGAGATCGCTGCCCGCGGCCCAGGTAATCGCCCGGATTATGTCATTTTGTCAAATGATTATGCGGTAGGTATGGAAGCGATGCGTATCCTTGATGCGGCTAAGATCAAAACGTTTTTTGCCTTCAGCGGTATCTCTGATCCGCATGAGCGCGACACGGTGGCGGGGCCGCGCCAGATTTATAAAGGGTGGCTTGGCTCCCTGGAACCTAAATCAGAAGAAGCTGGCTATTTGACAGCACGTGAACTTATTCAGCGCGGCGAAGCGATGCATTTATATGCCCCTGATGGCAAGTTACATATGCTCGTGATCGCCGGCGATCGGACGACAACGACTTCCTTTAAACGCAATAACGGCATGCGGCGGGCTATTGCGGAAGCGAAAAATTTGGTTGTAGATCAAGAGGTCTATGGTGAATGGAGTCGAACCAAAGCAAAAGTACAAAGCGAATGGCTGTATAAACGATATCCCGGTAAACATCTGGTTTGGGCCGGTAATGATCAGATGGCATTTGGCGCGATGGAAAGCTGGCGCGCTATCGGCGGAGTTCCCGGGAAGGATTCGTTATTCAGCGGCGTTAATACGTCATCAGAAGCCTTAACCGCGATTGAAGACGGCAGCCTGACTGCATTAGCGGGAGGACACTTTGTCGCTGGTGCATTTGCTCTTGTGATGTTGTACGACTATGACCACAGTAAGGATTTTACTGACGAAGGTCTCGAGTTAGATCGTTCCATGTTCATCTTATTTGACAAAGAAAGTGCGCATCGCTTTTACCATTTATTTGGCGGTTTGAACTTTGAACACGTCGACTTCAGGCAGTTTAGTAAAGTCTATAACGCCAACGTCAAAAAATATGAATTTAGCTTCAGGCAAATATTGATGCAAAGCGAAAAACAAAAATGAATTCGACTACCTTACAACCTATCGCCACGTTATTGATACGGCGGGTTTTTAAGTGGGTACTTTTATGTGTACTTGTTTTTAGCAGTGTCCAAGCATGGTTTAACTACACGTCGATTGAGAAAAATTTTAACTCGACGGTGAGAGATGTCGCGGATACCCATCTGCCGCTATTGGGCGTTGCGATCTGGGACATTGAGCCTCAGACAATACAAAAGCAAATAGTACTCATTTTAAAAAACACGTCGATCGCCTATGTCACGATCAAGGCCAGTTCAGGGCAAATTTTTGTGGGCGGCAATGCTAATGTTGCGGCTAGCGGACGACACGTGGTATTTGATATACCCTCGCCACTTGAAAACGCAGTGCCGGTAGGGACGATGGACTTGGTGATTGACACAAGTATTTTGCACCATGAGCTCATCCAGAGTTTTTTTCTTGTGACCGTGGAGGTCTTGCTGCTTGCTATTTTTATTTTGACAGCAGTGGTCGCTATTTTGCGTCGAGACCTTGAACGTCCGATGCGTCAGTTAGCCAACTATGTCAGAAATATTCAGGCCGACCAATTATCAGGAAGCTCACAGATGGATCTGCCAGAAGCGCATGCATACAGTGAAATTGATCTGGTGCTTGAAGGCTTTCAAATTATGCAAAACAGTATCAAAAAGCACATCCTTCATCAGGACGCTTTAGTCATAGAGCGTACTATGCAGCTCGAAAGAGCAATGGAGTCGCTTAAACAATTATCGATTACGGACGGTTTGACTGGCTGTTACAACCGTTTATTGTTTAATGAACGGATGCCGGGTGAAATGCAACGTGCGAAGCGCTATGACAGAACTTTGTCCATCGTATTCTGTGATATTGATTATTTTAAATCAGTCAATGACCAATACGGACATTCTACCGGTGATAAGGTTTTGATTGCTTTTGCTCAAACGCTGAAGGACGAGATCAGAACTGATATCGATTGGATCGTTCGGTATGGTGGAGAAGAGTTCGTTGTGGTGTTACCGGAGACGCGTTTATCTTCTGCGATTGACGTCGCCGAGCGCATGCGTCGCAGTGTCGAACATGATCTCGAAGTATTGATTGGCAACGGTGAAAAATTAAAAATCACGGCCAGCTTTGGCGTTGCTCAAAAAACGGCAACCGACGATCTCGATAATCTTGTGAATCGGGCAGATGAATGGTTATATGCGGCAAAGACCGGTGGCCGCAATCAGGTTCGGCCACAGAAACCGGCGTGATGGACGTCTCATGCATGTCTTATTGTTGCCTCAAGAAGGTCATTGGTGTGACTTTTTGTGACTTTTTTTGACTTGTTCTGACCCGTTCAGGCTTGGTTGTGAAATTAAAGTCCAAGTACAATTTTATCTGTCGTGCTATCACGTCCTTCCATAAAGCGAACGATGGATTCGACCGTGACGGTATCGATCAGGCCAGACATGCGACGATCAAATGGATGGTCATCAAAGCTAACGTTGGCGCGAAACATGCGTGCGCCTAAACGCGTTAAGGTATCAATGTGCAGCACGTCAGGATGATAGTCGGCGGATGTTAACCAGGCTTGCGCTTGTTGACGGTTATTGATGTTGATGCCTTGCGCCATTGCAGCCGCAAAGACTTCTAGCGCCCATTGATTCGAATTTTGATAGCGTACAGAAAATGGATAAGCCAGCATATTGTAATGAGAATCATGCAACGCTTTTGCTTTGCCATTTTCAAGAATTGTACGAAGTTTTGATTGCAATTCCGGTTTTGGAATGAGTATCAGCGTTTCAAATGCAAACATATCATCGAGAAAGAAGTTTCCCAATCCCTCATCAAATAAGCCTGAATTGGCAGTGCCGCAGTCATTAAGTTCGTGAATCACAGACCAACGTCCATCCATCTCACGTTTTGCCAGACCAAGATGAGAATAGCGCAAATGGTATTTGGACAGATCTTGACCAACACGTGCAATGAGCGCGATATCCGCTTTACTATCGATCAGTCGTAGATTGGTTTTTTGTGCCAATTCCAGCGCTTGCATGACTTTGTGCGCATCATATGAGGGCGCTTCACAAGGGCGTCCTGCAAAACTGGCTGACGTCGAGAACAAAGCAATCGCACACAAGATTGTGCGTAAGATGATTGGCATTGATTTCTTTGGCATTATTGCACCTTGTTATGATGCAAAAGCGCGTTCCCAACTTCGTTTGGAATAAAAGCAATCGCCTTTCCCGACGCAATCAATAAATATCCTGTCGTCGTGGCGCTGACTTCCACCAAGGTTCCGCTGGCGATCGCTAATTTTTCTATCGCTTTACCTGACAACTTGATCGTCGTGCTTGCCGCTTGCCCTGACGCTTTCAGTACGACAGTCATGCCCTCTGCGGCTGTTTCTACGCTCGTCACTACAACGGCGCCTGAGCCAACGACGGTGGACATCGTGCCCGCAACGACCATTCCTGCACCCATTGACAAGGTTTCCGATGCCGTTGAGGGTGTACACGACAAGCAGTCTGCTGCGTTGGTCGCTGGTGCGTAACCAATCAGTGCTGATAGCAAACTGCATACCAGCAACGTTTGGCATTTATTTGATTTGATGAGCATGTCGTCTCCGGATTTTTGTTAATGATGCTAACAATGGCGAATAAATGTAAAAATCTCAAATAGTTTTTATCAGGTCGCATTTTTTGCAAATGAAAGTCGTAAAAATTGATGCTCCGCTGTTGCATCGATGCTGAATGGTCAAAAAAAATCGCCGCGCATTTTATTCAATGCAAGGCGATTTTTAAGTCTTAATCTGAACCTAAATCAGTCAAACTCAATTTTCTTGTGCGATGTCGTTAATTGACGATTCCGTGGATTCTTTTTTGCAGTGAGGGCAGGATTTTCCGGGTACATACCACGGTGACAATTGTTCTCGTGGTGTGACGACGGCGCGACAGGCAAAACACTGTTTGGTATCGGTGGCCTCTAATTGCGGATTCAACGCAGTGCGATAATCGAAGACGAAGCAATCGCCGTGGTAGTGATCACCACCAACTTCTTCAAAATATTTCAGAATGCCACCTTCCAGTTGATAAACACTTTCATATCCAATGTTTTGCATATGAATAGCCGCTTTTTCGCAGCGAATGCCGCCGGTGCAAAAAGTGACAACAGTCTTATCATTAAGGGCTTCACGGTTCGCTTCAATGACCGCAGGAAACTCGGTAAACTTTGTGATGCGATAGTCAATCGTATTATCAAAACTACCCACGTCCACTTCAAAATCATTGCGCGTATCCACCATGACGACAGGCTTACCATTGTCATCATGACCTTGATCCAGCCAACGTTTTAAGGTTTTTGCTTCAACAAACGGCGCACGACCTTCTTCAGGTTTAATCAGCGGCATACGCATGGTGATGATTTCCGCTTTCAGTTTGACCAATAATTTGGTGAACGGTTGGCGATCGGAAAAACTTTCTTTAGCAACAATGTCAGCAAACCGTTGATCAGCATGTAGCCAATCCATATACGCATCGACTTCATGACGCAAGCCGGCCAGGAACATATTGATACCCTCGGGGGTCAATAAAATAGTACCTTTGAGATTGAGTTCTGTGCATTTATCGATGAACGCCTGCCGCTTTTCAGCGGTGTCATTGAAGGTGATAAATTTGTAAGCAGAGATATTGACGTAGGGTGTTTCTGGAGAAAGTGTTGCTACCGGCATAATAATAAATTCAGTAAGTCATTGATTTGTCAGCATTATAGTTGAAAATGCGTACTATTTGCTCAAACCTTTTTTTGATTTATGCGGCGAGTAACATGTCGACGTGTGGAATATCATCTTCCAGGTACATGTCACTGACGGTTTTAAAGCCAAAGCTGCCGTAGAATTTTTCCAGATAGGCCTGTGCGCCGATTCGAATTGGTGCTTGCGGATAAAGTTGCCGTAAATGTGCAATGCCATTGACAAGTAACAATTTACCTATGCCTGTACCGCGCCATTTTTGTGTGCTGAGGACACGGCCTATGGAGGGTTCTGCAAAGCTTAATCCCGCTGGAACGATGCGGATATAAGCCGCGACGTCGCCATTCTCATCCCAGGCAATTAAATGATGGCAATGCGGGTCTTTGCCGTCAATATCTTGATAGACACAATTTTGTTCCAAAACAAACACAGCAGAACGTGCCGCAAAAATCCGATGAAGTTGTATATTGCTGAGTTCTGCAAAAGGTAAGCATTGCCATACCAATTGAGAAAGTTGGGCAGCGTTCGTTGTTTGACTAGTTTGCGCAGTTTGAGTGGTTTGAGTAGTTTGAGGCGCCGCAGAATCTGAAGTCATTGAATATTTTTCCTGAAGGTACAACTGTAGGTGCAGCTGGAATGAAACCTGGTCTCAATTTTAGCTTACATTTGTTTGAACAAATGTGCGTAGACCCGGCTGACGCTGAGTTTGTCGTTGCTATCCTTTAATTTTAAGGTGATTTTACCGGTTTCATCTTTATGCGCCATTTGTACCCGTTTGATATTCACCACCGTACTCCGATGTATCTGCCAGAACAGAGTGCTATCGAGTTGGGGTAAGAGATCGCGCAAGCTACTGCGAATTAACGAAGAGTTGTCGGTCGTTACTACGTTAATATATTTATCTGTGGCTTCAAAATACAAGACGTCTTCGATTGGAATCAGGCGAATAGTGTTACCTACCGCCGCACGGATAACGGCCAGTTTTTCCGCATGCGGTGCGTTACGATGAATTGGATGGTGGATGTTGATTTGCTGCAACTGACGTAATTGTGCGATGACTTGTTCCAGTTGATTCCCAGAGGCTGGCTCCTCACTTTCATGTGGTGCGAGAGCTGGTATTTTTTCTTTCAAGCGCTGTATCGTTTTAGCCAGCCGTTCTTCCGTGATCGGCTTTAAAATGTAATCTGCAGCGCATTGTTCAAATGCCTGCACCGCAAATTCGTCGTAGGCCGTAACATAGACAGTCAAAGGGAAAGCTTGGTCGGAAGGCCATTCTTCAGCTAATTCTTGCACGACTTCCAAGCCAGTTTTCCCCGGCATTTTAATATCGAGAAAGAGAATGTCAGGTAAGTTTTCGAGGGCGACTTGCACAGCTTCCACACCATTCTCTACGATGCTGCACAAGCTCAGTTGAGGCCATAACTTTATTAGCATACGTTGTAAAGTCAGCGATAAGATGGGCTCGTCTTCTGCAATCAATGCTTTTATTTGGCTGTCTTGAGTCATGTTGTCTTTTGATATCAGAGGTTCGTTTCGATTATGCTGCACTAGGAATCGATAATGTCGCTAACGCACCTTCGGGTGTATTGGGCGTAAGGTTAAAGTGTGCCGCATTACCATATAGAGCTGATAAGCGTTCGCGAATATTGGCATTGCCCAGTTGCGTAGCGCTATTTTTCTCATGGTATTTTTCTTCAAAATTAAACACTAATCCCAGACCCGTATCGCGCACTTGTAGCTGCAGTTGATCGCTCATTTTGCTGGCGCTGATGTGTATTGTGCCGCCTTCCAGTTTTGGTTCTAGTCCATGCTTAATGGCATTTTCAACCAAGGGTTGCAATAGCATCGGCGGAATTTTTTCTTGTTCTAATTCAGGGGGAAGGCTTAAGGTGTAACTCAAACGTTTTCCCATGCGGATGACCAATAAATCCAGATACGCCTGGATTAATGTGAATTCGTGTTTTAAGGTGGTATTTTCTGCACGGGATGAGCTTAAGGTGGCGCGTAGATAAACGATCAATTGTGTCAGCATGTGCTGTGCACGTTCGGTATCAATCGCAATTAGTCCCTGCAGATTTGCCAGCGTATTAAACAACATATGCGGCTCTATTTGCGCCTGTAATAACTGCAATTGGGCTTGCATTGCCTGGCGTTCTATCGACGCAGTGCGGGCTTTTTCTGCTTCCGCAGTCGCGATCAATTTCGCCATGCGAACTTTGTTCAAGAAAGACGATGCAGCGACTAAACTGACCAGGCAGGTCAGTACAACAAATGCAGTGATATAGTTAGTTTGAAACCGTAAGACGTTGGCAACAGGATAAGAAAATAGTACGGCACCTATTGCTGAACCGACGATAAAACCAAGAGGTGCAAGTAACATGCTCAATAAATAAAATAGCAACATACTTGGCGGCGAATCGCGCCATAAAAAATGAATACTGCTGCGTATCAGTAAATAACAACACCCGCCAATCGCATTTGAAAATACCCAGTTTTCAAACAGATTACTGCCATTGCGCATGACAAAAGTGACTAATAATGTGCAGATCAGATTGATGATCAGTATGCGCGGGATTTCGCAAATGATCTTCTTGAGTAAACCTGGCGACATATTCTGATAAGTTTGCTGCCATCGATGTTGGATTATTTTTGCAAAGTGCATGATCGATCAACATTTCTGTAGGTGGAAGTAAAGACTAAAGACTAAAAGCTTTACTAATCTTCATCAAACAGTTCTCGACGAGTGGCGAATGTATGTCGCCAGTCGTCACTTTTATGGCGTGAAACACATCACGCTGTCTTTGAACTAGAGAACTTACGTTTTTTGGTGATGGCGTCCGGCAAGGATTAAATCACTTTTTTTTGCTTGAGTATTTGTAAGTGCTTGTCATCGTAGTTGAGTAATCTCTGTAATACAGTATCCGTATGTTGCCCTAGCAACGGTGGTGCACCTGCATAAGTGATTGGGGTGGCGGATAGTTTCATGGGGCTGGCGACGAGTTTGACCTTGCCAGCAGTTGGGTGCGGCAATTCTATTTGCATCTGGCGGGCCTGTACTTGAGGATCTTCGAAGACTTCGTTGAGCTTGTTAATGGGGCCACATGGAACGCCAGCATCTTCCAGTAAAACCAGCCACTCCGCTTTTGTTTTGCCTCTGACCATCTCCGCCAGCAAGGGCACAAGGGTGTCACGGTGCTGTATGCGTGCCGGGTTAGTGCTAAACCGCGGGTCATCGGCAAGTTCAGGGCGGCCGCCCGCGTGAACAAACTTTTTATATTGACCATCGTTGCCAGCCGCCACGATGATGTGGCCGTCAGACGTTGCAAAGGTTTGGTAGGGCACAATATTGGGGTGCGCATTACCCCAGCGTTTTGGGGGAATGCCCGTGGTCAGATAATTCATATTCATGTTTGCCAGCATTGCGACTTGTACATCGAGCAATGCCATATCGATGTATTGGCCTTCACCTGTGCGATCCCGGTGGGAGAGGGCAGCCATTACCGCTATCGTTGCATACATCCCAGTCATTAAATCGGTGATGGCGATACCGGCTTTTTGCGGTCCGCCACCCGGCAGATCGTCGCGTTCCCCCGTTAATGACATAAACCCACCCATGCCCTGTACGATGAAATCGTAACCAGCCCGATGTGCATACGGACCATTTTGGCCAAAACCTGTGATAGAGCAATACACCAGATCGGGCTTGATTTGCTTCAGTGATTCGTAGTCCAGACCGTATTTTTTGAGTTGTCCGACTTTATAGTTTTCTAGGACGACGTCTGAGATCGCCGCTAACTCGCGGATGATAGACTGCCCTTCCGCGGTCGCAATATCCACAGTGATTGCTTGTTTGCCGCGATTGGCTGCCAAATAATAAGCGGCCTCGCTGGTATTGTTGCCAGCTTCATCGCGCAAATACGGAGGCCCCCAACTACGGGTGTCGTCACCGCTCTCGGGCCGTTCTACTTTAATAATGTCAGCACCGAGATCTGCCAGATTCTGTGCACACCACGGCCCCGCCAGTACACGCGTCAAATCGAGTACTCGAACGTGCCCTAAAGCCGTTTTAGGTAATGAAGCTGTCGTCATCTTAGTTTATCCTAATCGTTATTTATTATTTATTGATTATTTTCAGGAGATCAGTATGTGGCCGTATCCAAAAGTCATTGCCCATAGAGGTGGCGGTACCTTGTCGCCAGAGAATACACTGGCTGCAATGCAATGTGGGCTGGATTATGGCTTTTCCGCAGTGGAGTTTGATGTCATGTTATCAAAAGACGGCATTCCTGTGCTAATGCATGATCCTGAATTTGGTCGAACCGTGAGCGGTAAGGGGCTGGTTGCTGAATGCGACGCAGTGGATTTGCAAAAAATGGATGCCGGACGTTGGTTTTCAGACAAATTTATCGGCGAAACAGTGCCTACCTATGAGGAGGTGGTCCGGTTTTGTCGTGTCCACGGCATTTGGATGAACGTCGAAATCAAACCATCGCCTGGCGTGGAGCAAGAGACAGGGCGGGTTGTCGCTGAGTTGACGGCCAAATTGTTTGCGGATGTCAGCGTCACGGATGTTCAGCATTTACCATTGTTTTCATCCTTCGAATTCCCAGCCTTGCTCGCAGCAAAACAGGCTGCGCCCCAGATTCCGCGCGGTTTTTTGATGGATGAAATAAATCCCGATTGGCGCGCTGATTTGCAAGAGTTGTCTGCTGTCGCATTACACACCAATCATAAGCACTTGAATCTTGATCTGGCGCGACAAGTTAAAGATGCAGGCTATGGCTTGTTTTGTTACACCGTTAACACGACGGAACGCGCAAAAGAGATTTTATCGTGGGGCGTCGATGCTTTCTGTACAGACAGGATCGACCTTATTCCCGCCGATTTTTAAGTCATCAAACTGCATTAAACAATATCAAGCAGCATTAAACGACGCACATTAATGACTAAGCAAAATGAACCGACAATGTTGTTTAGTTGTCGGTTTGCTTATTATTGTTTGGAAACTAATAACCGAAAGATGGCATATTTTGTCAATTAGTTGTATTTTTAAGCATTGAATTGCTATGCGTTGGTATCACGATACGGTCAGGGTTAATTTACAACTATTTGCAACGATGTCCTGACCTATTTGCTGCCTCATTGCTGATGTTGTACTTAATTTATACCGTATAATCGAAAATTAGACCATTTTTCAGCTTAGCCATCTCAATTTATGAACTCGTCAGAAATCCGCGATAAATTCCTTAGTTTTTTTGAATCCAAAGGCCACAGCCGTGTGCGCTCATCGAGCTTGATTCCAGGCAATGATCCAACATTGTTATTCACCAACTCCGGTATGGTGCAATTTAAGGACGTATTCCTTGGACAAGATAAGCGCGCATATAGCCGCGCCACGACGGCGCAGCGCTGCGTACGTGCTGGTGGAAAACATAATGATTTGGAAAACGTTGGTTACACCGCGCGTCACCACACATTCTTTGAAATGTTGGGTAACTTTTCATTTGGTGATTACTTCAAAAAAGAAGCGATTCACTATGCATGGGAATTGCTCACAGTAATCTATGGCTTGCCAAAAGATAAATTGACCGTCACCGTCTACCAAGAAGATGACGAAGCCTACGATATCTGGAAAAATGAAATCGGCGTGCCAGTTGAACGGATCATTCGTATAGGTGACAACAAAGGCAGTCGCTATGCCTCCGATAATTTCTGGCAAATGGCGGATACTGGCCCATGCGGTCCGTGTACAGAAATTTTTTATGACCATGGCCCGGAAATCTGGGGTGGTCCTCCGGGTTCAGCGGAAGAAGACGGCGATCGTTTTATCGAGATCTGGAATCTGGTGTTTATGCAATTCAACAAGGATGAAGCGGGTGTTTTGCATCCTTTACCTAAGCCATGTGTCGATACAGGTATGGGCTTGGAACGTTTGTCAGCGGTATTGCAGCATGTGCATTCAAACTATGAAATTGACACTTTCCAAAATCTGATCAAAGCGGCTGCGCGTGAGACTGGCTGTACTGATTTAGAAAATAATTCCCTGCGTGTTATCGCCGATCATATTCGTTGCGCAAGTTTCCTAATCGTTGATGGTGTCATTCCTGGCAATGAAGGCCGTGGTTACGTCCTCCGCCGTATTACCCGCCGTGCATTGCGGCATGGCCATAAGCTTGGTCAGAGCCAACCATTTTTCTTCAAACTTGTTGCGGACTTGGTAAAAGAAATGGGCAGTGCGTATCCTGAGTTAGCGGAAACAGCTGATCGCGTAGCAGAAGTCATCAAACAAGAAGAAGAACGTTTCGGTGAAACGCTGGAACACGGCATGAAAATTCTGGAAACAGCGCTGGCAAAAGAAAGCAATCAGCTTGATGGCGACACGGCTTTTACTTTGTACGATACCTACGGGTTCCCTTTAGATCTGACGGCCGATATTTGTCGCGAACGTCATGTCGTTCTGGATGAAGCTGGTTTCAACGCTGCGATGGAAATTCAGCGTGAAAAAGCCCGTAAAGGTGGCAAATTTAAAATGGCCGCAGCGATTGACTACAGCGGTGATAAAACCACCTTTGTTGGTTACGATCAATTGCAATACGATGCCAAAATCGTTGCACTCTACGTCGATGGTTCCGCAGTCAACGAAGTTAAAGCTGGTCAACACGCGATTGTCGTTCTCGATACCACGCCATTCTATGCCGAGTCCGGTGGTCAATGCGGCGATTCCGGTGTTTTAATCGGTAGCGATGGTGCGGTATTCGACGTTAGCGATACGCTCAAAGTACAAGCAGACGTGTTCGGACATCATGGTGTATTGAAGTCAGGAACCTTAACGATTGTGCAAAGTGTCAAAGCTGAGGTCGCCACCGATATTCGTGCTCAGACGATGCGTAATCACTCCGCCACCCATTTGATGCATAAAGCTCTGCGTGAAGTATTGGGCAGCCATGTTGCACAAAAAGGTTCTTTAGTTGACGTAGAAAAGACACGTTTCGATTTCAGTCACAATGCGCCGATGACAGCGGATGAAATTCGTCAAGTTGAAACGATCGTTAATCGCGAGATTCTGGCAAACGTCGCGACGCGTGCGCAGGTAATGGCATTTGATGATGCTGTTAAACACGGCGCGATGGCTTTGTTTGGTGAAAAATACGGTGATGAAGTGCGTGTTCTCGATATTGGTTCGTCGCGTGAATTGTGCGGCGGTACCCACGTTTCGCGCACTGGTGACATCGGTTTATTCAAAATCGTCGCCGAAGGTGGCGTCGCAGCCGGTATCCGCCGCATTGAAGCGGTGACTGGTGAAGTCGCTTTGACTCTGGTGCAAACGCTGAATACTCGCGTCAATGAAGCGGCTGCCGCTTTAAAAGCGCAGCCAGAAGAATTGACCATGCGAATTTCTCAGGTGCAGGATCACGTTAAATCTTTAGAAAAAGAATTAGCAACATTGAAGTCCAAACTGGCATCAAGCCAGGGCGATGATTTATTAGCGCAAGCGGTCGACGTTAAAGGTATCAAAGTGTTGGCTGCGGTGTTGGATGGTGCCGATGTCACAGCGCTGCGTGAAACTATGGATAAGCTCAAAGACAAGCTGAAAACTGCGGCGATTGTGCTGGCATCCGTCACTGATGGCAAGGTAAGTTTGATTGCTGGCGTTACAGCGGATAGCACGTCAAAAATCAAAGCCGGCGAGCTCGTTAATTTTGTAGCACAGCAGGTTGGTGGTAAAGGAGGCGGGCGTCCTGATATGGCGCAGGCAGGTGGTACCGAGCCTGCTGGCTTATCTCAGGCTTTGAGTAGTGTTCATGAATGGATTAACGGAAAATTATGATCCACATACGTCGCGCAGAATTTTCTGATGCGGCCCAGATCCAACGGGTCTACGCCAGTGCCGGCACTTATGGCGGCACTTTTCAACTTCCGCACCCTTCGGTAGAAATGTGGCAAGAGCGTTTGCGACAGATCGATCCCGATGACACCATGTTGGTGGCCGTCAGTGACGGGGCTATCGTCGGCAATGCGGGGTTGAAATTAGAAAAGAAGCAGCGACGTTCTCATGTGGCGACACTCAGATTAAGTGTGGCAGACTCATTTGCCGGGCGAGGTGTGGGAACAGCCTTGCTCACTGAGTTGCTCAATTTGGCGGATAATTGGTTACATGTTTTGCGGATTGAATTGACCGTTTTTTGCGATAACGCGCCAGCCGTTCATTTGTATAAAAAATTTGGTTTTGATATCGAAGGCACGCATCGCGCTCATGCATTGCGCAACGGACGGTTTACCGATTCTTATTCAATGGCAAGATTGCATCCCCGCCAGCCATTGATACCTGTGCGAGAGACCTGATGGATTTATCATTTTGCCCTGTTTGCGCAAGTCAATTGGTCACGCGAGCAGATGATCAGGATGCACAAAAAATTCGACTCGCATGCCCCGATGGCCATTGGACACATTGGGACAATCCACTACCAGTACTTGCTGCCCTCGTTGAATACGAAGGAAAAGTTTTGCTGGCACGAAATGTTGCCTGGCCTGAAAAAACCTTTGCGTTAATTACCGGTTTTATGGAGCGCGGCGAAACACCTGAACAAGGTATTGCACGTGAACTCAAAGAAGAAACTAATCTGGATGCCACTGCGATCAGTTTGATAGGGGTCTACGAGTTCATTAAAAAGAACGAAGTCATTATTGCTTATCATGTGGTAGCAACAGGTGACATCCAGTTGTCAGAAGAATTATTAGAATACCGTTTAATTGAACCTGAAAAACTTCGCCCGTGGAATGCAGGAACCGGCCACGCGATGGCTGATTGGATGCGAAAACGTGGTTATGAACCCGTATATTATGAGTGACCAACTGGCTAAATCACGACTTTTATTAATTGGGTGACAAGATTTTGCTTTGATTTGGTGCATTTAGTTTGCAGAAAATTAAGGAAATGTTGTTAGTGTGTTGCGTTGCACCATGCAGATGAAAATTCCGGTAGAATTGGTGCATCAAATGTTTTGCAAATGAACTTACATCATTTGCTGCTACAGGAAAAATCATGCAATTCAATAAAGAACTGGATGCGCGCGGACTGAATTGTCCTTTGCCTATTTTGAAGACTAAAAAAGCACTCGCTGAAATGATCGCTGGTGAGGTATTACACGTACTCGCGACTGACCCAGGTTCAGTAAGAGACTTTAAAGCGTTCTCGAAACAAACCGGTAATGAACTGTTATCGCATCAAGAAAATACCAACGAATACGAGTATTTCATCAAGCGAAAATAAGCTAATCAAACTGCCTATCGCTGATTGGCCTCAAAATTGATCTTTGCTAAAAACCCGCAATCAAAATTGCGGGTTTTTTTATGTCCCGCATTTTTCTCCTGTAATTATTCTTTCAGGGAGTCTTGTGTGGCGCAGACTTACTCACACTGAATAATTGATTTGAGGAAGAACTATTGCACTAAAAAGAAAAAGTGTGCGTTTGGGCAATGCGTAGGGTTTGCAATGTCGGAGAAAAAATATCAAAATACTAATAATATTGATTAACACTCCCTTGATAGCGGTAAGAGGAAGGTAAATAATGCACTGCGGCAATTCTGGATTTATACTTATTTCTTCAATGGCCTTTTTTATTTGCGATGATGGCTCGTTTTCTATCGAAACGGTGCATTTTGTCACACATGAGGCCTGATTTAGGTGTTTCGCTCTAGCGTCAATTAGATTAAAAAAGGAACGATCGTGCTAAATTATGCAAAATGTTCCTCATTTCGATTTATAATCGATATGATTTACGTTAACGTCAATTTGTCCACACGCTCTACTGCTACTATGCTTTAGTGCGCGCTCGCCTGATTACAGGATAGTATGCGGAGTTGGTCAGAGGTAGCGTCAACCGGTTTCGATTTAGCTTTACACTCAATCAGCAGTACCCTCAGTATCCCCAAAATTAGCTCATAAAGGCAGAACTATGAAAGTCCTGGTACCAGTCAAACGAGTAGTCGATTACAACGTCAAAGTGCGCGTCAAATCTGATGGCACAGGGATGGATATCGCCAACGTTAAAATGTCGATGAACCCTTTCGATGAAATCGCAGTGGAAGAAGCAACCCGCTTGAAAGAAGCTGGTGTTGTTACTGAAGTTGTGGCAGTTTCTTGCGGCGTAGCGCAATGTCAGGAAACCTTGCGTACAGCAATGGCGATCGGTGCGGATCGCGGCATCCTGGTGGAAAGCGATGCAGAGTTGCAACCACTGGCCGTAGCTAAAATGCTTAAAGCGTTGGCTGATAAAGAACAACCACAACTGATTATCCTCGGCAAGCAAGCGATTGACGATGATTGCAACCAAACTGGTCAGATGCTGGCAGCCCTGCTGGGTTGGCCGCAAGCAACTTTTGCTTCTAAAGTGACTGTCGCAGATGGTAAAGCGACTGTGACACGTGAAGTCGATGGCGGACTGGAAACATTGTCGTTGACGTTGCCAGCGATCATCACCACAGACTTGCGTTTGAATGAACCACGTTATGTGACTTTGCCAAACATTATGAAGGCGAAGAAAAAGCAACTGGATAACGTTAAACCAGCTGATTTAGGCGTCGACGTGGCTTCTCGCGTTAAAACACTGAAAGTGGCAGAACCAGCAAAACGCAGCGCCGGTATCATCGTGCCAGACGTGGCAACATTGGTTTCTAAACTGAAAAATGAAGCGAAAGTGATCGGCTAAGTTTTAGCGGATTTTTAGCACATTTTTAGTTTCGCTGAAAAAATTTACGAATAATTTTTCACCGGTCCAAGTTGACTGGTGATCTACCAAGTGGAAAACATCATGACTACACTCGTCATCGCTGAACACGACAACGCTGGCCTCAAGGGCAGCACTTTAAATACCATCACTGCAGCAGCTCAATGCGGCGGCGATGTTCACGTTCTGGTTGCTGGTTTCAATGCTGGCGCAGCTGCGCAAGCTGCAGCACAAGTAGCAGGCGTCAGCAAAGTATTGCACGCTGATGCTGCGCATTTTGCTGATGGTCTGGCAGAAAACGTGGCTGAGCA
This sequence comes from Undibacterium sp. SXout20W, assembly GCF_049340285.1. Taxonomy (NCBI): domain Bacteria; kingdom Pseudomonadati; phylum Pseudomonadota; class Betaproteobacteria; order Burkholderiales; family Oxalobacteraceae; genus Undibacterium; species Undibacterium sp. SXout20W. The sequence continues at coordinate 129,677 of NZ_JBMPPH010000004.1, forward strand.
AGCGCTGGCTATCGCTAGTGGTTACACACATATCCTGGCACCAGCAACAGCCTACGGCAAAAACATTCTGCCACGTGTCGCGGCAAAACTCGACGTATCGCAAATCTCTGAAATCACTAAAGTGGATTCTCCAGACACGTTCGAACGCCCAATCTACGCTGGTAACGCGATCGCCACAGTGCAATCCACTGATACAGTCAAAGTAATTACTGTCCGTACAACAGGCTTTGATGCAGCTGCAACAGGTGGTTCTGCTGCTGTTGAATCCATCACTGCTGTTGCTGATTCAGGCAAGTCTGCTTTTGTTTCCCGTGAAGTTGCCAAGTCTGATCGTCCAGAATTGACTGCTGCAAAAATCATCGTTTCCGGCGGTCGCGGTATGGGTTCTGCGGATGCGTTCAAAGTATTAGAACCATTGGCCGACAAACTCGGTGCAGCAATGGGTGCATCTCGTGCTGCGGTTGACGCAGGCTTCGTACCGAATGACTGGCAAGTTGGTCAGACAGGTAAGATCGTGGCGCCACAACTCTACATCGCTGTTGGTATCTCCGGCGCGATTCAGCATCTGGCGGGTATGAAAGATTCCAAAACAATCGTTGCGATCAACAAAGATCCAGAAGCACCGATCTTCTCTGTAGCTGATTACGGCATCGTTGGCGATTTGTTTGAAATCGTTCCGCAACTGGTTGCAGAGTTGGGCTGATAGGTCACGCTTGACCAGCTCGTGGTTCGTAATGAACTTGTCGGGCTGAACGGGGCAGAATCAGTAGTTTGTCGCTTCATAAGCAGCAATGCGTTGTAGTAGTGACACATTGCTGATTCTGTCTTTTTTTACGCGCGTAAGTTTGTTGTACGTGTGTACTGTCATCATGGCCGACACAAAATCGTTTTTTGTTCATTTTTGAGGTTGATCTTGCTATTCCCGGCTGATCAGTATCAAGTTGACGCAGAATAATTTTGTTTCTGTCATATCTATTTTGGGGAAATGCTATGAGTTATGTTGCACCAGTAAAAGACATGTTGTTTGCCATTAATGAGCTTGCAGGCTTGTCTGAAGTTAACGCCTTGCCAGGTTGTGAAGATGCAACTGCAGAAACCGTGGAAGCAGTGCTCGAAGAAAACGCTAAATTTGCTGGCGAAGTTGTTGCTCCACTGAACTGGGAAGGTGATAAAGCGCCAAGCTACTGGAAAGATGGTCAGGTATTCACTACCAAAGGCTTTAAAGAAGCGTTCAAGTTATTTGGCGAAGCGGGCTGGCAAGGTGTGCAGCATCCACAAGAGTTTGGCGGACAAGGTTTGCCAAAACTGGTTGCTACGCCATGTATCGAAATGCTCAACTCTGCCAGTATTTCTTTCGCACTTTGCCCATTGTTGACTGACGGTGCGATCGAAGCCTTGTTGACGGCCGGTAGCGATGAACAAAAAGCGATTTATCTTGAAAATCTGATCTCTGGCAAATGGACAGGTACGATGAACCTGACTGAACCCCAAGCAGGTTCGGATCTGGCGATGGTACGCAGCCGTGCCGTGCCACAAGGTGATGGTACTTACAAAATTTTTGGTACAAAAATTTATATTACCTACGGTGAACACGATATGGCAGAAAATATCGTTCACCTGGTGTTGGCACGCACGCCGGATGCACCGGAAGGCGTTAAAGGCATTTCATTGTTTATTGTGCCTAAGTTTATGGTGAATGCTGATGGTAGTCTGGGTGCACGCAATGATGCGCATTGCGTATCGATTGAACACAAGCTGGGTATCAAAGCCAGCCCAACAGCGGTATTGCAATTTGGTGATCATGGTGGTGCAATCGGTACTCTGGTCGGCGAGGAAAATCGCGGCCTGGAATACATGTTCATCATGATGAATGCCGCACGTTTCGGTGTGGGTATGCAGGGTATTGGTGTGGCAGAGCGTGCATATCAAAAGGCCGTGCAATATGCACGTGATCGCGTGCAGTCGCGTGATCTGGCGGGTTCCGCAGGTCCGGTTTCCATCATCCATCATCCAGACGTGCGTCGTATGTTGATGTCGATGCGGGCACAAACTGAAGGCGCGCGTTCTTTGGCATATGTTGCCGCAGCATTGAGCGATGTCGCACATCATCATGAGAATGCTGAAACACGAAAAGCGAACCAGGCCGTGTATGAATATTTGGTGCCTATCGTAAAGGGTTGGTCCACAGAAATGTCTTTGGATGTCACTTCAACCGGTGTCCAGGTTCATGGCGGTATGGGCTTTATCGAAGAAACTGGTGCCGCGCAACATTATCGTGATGCAAAAATCCTGACGATCTACGAAGGTACCACAGCCATTCAGGCGAATGATCTGGTCGGCCGCAAAACCGTTCGCGATGGTGGCGCAACTGCGAAGGGCTTGATTGCTCAGGTGCGTGCTGTCGAAGCCGAATTGGCAGCCGCAGGTACGCCAGATTTGCTGGCGATTCAGGCGCAATTGGCTTTGGGTTCCGCCGCTCTCGAAGACGTAGTGAACTTTGTTGTTGCCAACGTCAAGCAAGATATCAAAGCCGTGTTTGCTGGTAGCGTGTTGTATCTGAAGTTGGCAGGCATTGTTTTAGGCGGCTGGCAAATGGCGCGCGCAGCTCTGATTGCACATAAAAAATTGCAAACAGGTGAAGGCGATGCTGCGTTCTATCAGGCAAAAATCGTTACAGCGCGTTTCTTCGCGGATCATATTTTGTCTGCCGCTCAAGGTTTGCGCTCTGCGATTGTGAGTGGTAGTGCAGGGGTCTTGGGCTTATCCGAAGATCAGTTCTAAGTCGTTCTTTCGAAAAAACGCTCCAGCAACGTTGCGACGCCCGGTCGCACTAAAGTGATGTCAGCGTCGTTGCACCTTGTTAGGCCGGTTTTGCTGAAGTCTGTTGGGCTAGCCACTGAGAGGTAGTCTCAGTGGAATTGCGACGGCTTGTTGAGATCGGTTTGAGACCGTAATCCACGATTGGAATGAAAAAAAACGACCCTTGAAAATTTCAATGGGTCGTTTTTTTATTGTTCAGGCTAGTGCTGTAAATTTAACCGTAAGCCCCGCCTGTATAAAACAGATCAAAGGCGCGTGCGATTGTGCCAATTAATGCAATTGCGCCAAAGCCGACGGTGAAAACTAAAATTAAGGCGAGTGGCCACGAAGATTCACTCGGGTAGTCTGCATTGGGATTATGTTGTGCATCCCATTTCTCGTCTGGCGTTAATCCAATGATTAATGCTTCGAGCAAAGAGATTAAAAAGGACAATACGAGCGGGCAATAGATGACCAATCCTGGTTGGCCAAAGAAAAAATGGCCGATGATCAACGAAATTGGTAGTGATATAAAATGCAACCAGCCCCATTTGTCATTTTTGCCATGTAAATAAAATCGATGTCCGCCTATGCTGCCCGTCAGGACAGCGAGGAGAGTTGTGATCGTTTTGTTTTTCTGTGTCGACGTCATTGAAGCGCATTTCATCATTGATAAGAGAACTGATTGTAGCGCGATGTGCAAGTTACTGGCAAAAAGCATACGCTTATCGTCGAAATCGTTGATAATCCTTGCGTGTTTTGTTTTAGGCGGGCTATAATCTACAGCTTTTTCCGCGTTTAGAACATTTTTTGGAAATATTATGGTCGTTATTCGTTTAGCTCGTGGTGGCGCAAAAAAGCGTCCTTTTTACAACATCGTTGCAACTGATTCCCGTAATCGTCGCGATGGTCGCTTTATCGAGCGTATCGGTTTTTACAATCCAGTAGCAACTGGCAATGCAGAGTCCGTACGTGTTGCAGCTGACCGTCTGGCTTACTGGCAAGGCGTAGGCGCACAATTGTCTCCGGCAGTTGCTCGTCTGGTTGCTCAAGCTGGTAAAGCAGCAGCTTAATAGTTTGCTCGCGATGTCAGTTGGAATAGATGTTCCTGATGATTTAGTCTTGGTTGGCTATGTCTCGGGAGCATTTGGTATTCATGGTTGGGTAAAGATTCGTCCTTATTCACCAGATGCCGACGCTATGCTTTCTGCCAAACACTGGTGGATAGATAAGCCTGAATTGCAAAACATTGCACGTATGGAAGCAAAAATCCATGGTGAAGATGTGGTCGCGAGACTGGCAGGTGTCACAGATAGAAATACGGCTGAAGCACTGAGAGGTGCAACGGTCAAAATTTCGCGCAAACAATTCCCGGCTTTATCTGATGGTGAATTCTATTGGGTAGATCTGGTCGGTTTGCAAGTAGATAACTTGCAAGGCGAAAGTTTGGGTATCGTCAGAGATTTGATGGATAACGGCGCGCATCCTATTTTACGGGTGGCAGCGGCCGATATTCCTGAAGCTGAGTTGCAAAAGCATGAAAGATTAATTCCTTTTGTCGATCAATTCGTCAAAGAAGTGAATCAGGAAGCGCGAAAAATACAGGTTGACTGGGGTATAGATTATTAGTCCGATGGAATCAGAAAGCATAACAATGCAGTTTGATGTCATCACGCTGTTCCCCGAAATGTTCGCAGCGATCACCCAATCTGGTGTGACGCGGCGGGCGTTTGAACAAAAGAAGTGCGAATTAAAGCTCTGGAATCCGCGTGATTTCACTGCAGACCGGCACCGGACTGTGGATGATAGACCTTACGGCGGCGGACCAGGTATGGTCATGCTGGCGAAGCCCTTACAAGATGCGATTCAGGCAGCGAAAGCGCGTCAGAATGCCTTGGGAAAGGCTGAACCCAAAGTGATTTACTTATCGCCCCAAGGCAAGCGCCTGACGCACCATCGTGTTATGCAAATGGCAGATTTATCTGGCATGGTGCTATTGTGTGGCCGTTATGAGGCAGTTGACCAGCGTTTGCTGGATTCCTGCGTGGATGAAGAAATTAGTCTTGGTGATTTTGTCTTGTCTGGTGGGGAGTTGCCCGCCATGGCATTGATGGATTCGGTGATCCGACAAATTCCAGGCGTATTGCATGACGACATGTCGGCTGTGCAAGATAGCTTTGTGAATGTATTGCTTGATTGTCCGCATTACACCAGGCCAGAAGTTTTCGAAGGGCAGGCAGTCCCGGCTGTGTTAATGGGCGGGAATCATGCTGAGATTGAAAAATGGCGGCGTCAGCGTGCATTGGAAGCCAGTGTGCAAAAACGACCTGATTTGATTCAAGCTGCGCGTGAGGCTGGGTTACTTAGTCGCACTGATGAAAAGTTTTTGAGCAGTCTACAGTAGTCTATAGCAGGACATACGCAAAACCGCCCCAGCGGTGTGATGGCTTATACAGTACAGTTATACTGTTGTCGTCGCCATGCCTTGATCGGACAATTTTGTGTAAGTTCTAAAGTTTTCTTATCTGCGTTGCAGATAAGATTGTAAAGCGCATACCTCGGTATGCATGTTAAACCCCATCCTCTACCGGGCAGAAGTCAGACCTAGTCTGCGGCGTCGGCAAGATGGTTATCGGAGTATAAAAATGGATCTGATCCAAAAATTAGAGCAAGAAGAAATTGCTCGCCTCGGCAAAAACATCCCTGACTTCGCACCTGGCGATACAGTCATCGTTAGCGTGAACGTTGTTGAAGGTACACGTAAACGTGCACAGGCTTACGAAGGCGTTGTTATTTCCCGTCGTAATCGTGGTTTGAACTCTAACTTCATCGTTCGTAAGATTTCTTCCGGCGAAGGCGTAGAGCGTACATTCCAGTTGTATTCTCCTTTGATCGCTTCTATCGAAGTGAAACGTCGCGGTGACGTACGTCGCGCTAAGTTGTACTACTTGCGTGAACGTTCAGGTAAATCTGCACGTATCAAAGAAAAATTGCCAGCACGTAAAGTGGCAGCAGCAAAAGCAGAATAATATCTGCCTGCGTTGTTCGAAAAAAGGAATGCCTTGTGCATTCCTTTTTTTGTTTGGTGATAATGAGTTTTCGGAAGTTCTGTGACGTGTGTTTAAATCAAGAGAGGAAGTGCAGCGAGTTGTTTCCGCACAAAAATGTGGGTGTCCGGTCGGACGGCTGCAGCCCGCGAACAGAAGTTACCCTTTGTATTGATAGACTGTACTGGTAAGCCATAACTAGTTCATAATATGGGGAGCGACGCCGATGTTGACGCATTTTGATCGTAATGCGACTTGCCATGATAATGCGCACATCCTCGATCTTCCTTTTTATCATCGAATTGATACCCAGTGAGCAAACTAGCCTTTGACCCGGAAATTTTACCTATTGTCTCAGTGGCCAATGAAGATGCTGTGCCACTAGACAGGTTGACGCCAGATCGCTTAAAGCAACGATTTCAGCAGGCACCAATCTGGATGCCGGAAATACAAATGGAAGAAAGCTTTTTCACGGGTCTGTCGTTTCGACCCGCTTCCGTATTGATACCCTTGGTTTTGCGTGAGCGCGGATTAACTGTGCTACTAACGCAGCGTGCCACAGGTTTGAATCACCATGCTGGGCAAATCAGTTTTCCAGGTGGGCGATTTGAAACGAGTGACGTCAACCCGATTGAAACTGCCTTACGAGAGACGCAAGAAGAAATTGGGCTAGATCGACAGCACATTGAACTCCTTGGTAACTTACCCGATTATAAAACCGGAACGGGCTATCTCGTGACGCCCGTTGTGTCGTTGGTGCATCCACCTTTTGATTTGATGACCGATCCCGCCGAAGTTGCAGCCGTATTTGAAGTGCCGCTGACGTATTTAATGAATGGAAAACACCATCAGCGCCGGGTATTTCAACTGCCAGATGGTGGCGGTCAGCGTAATTTTTATGCGATGCCCTATGAGCAGCATTTTATTTGGGGTGCGACGGCAGGGATGCTGCGTAATTTGTTTCATTTTCTGCGTGCTTAAAGAGTTTATCTTTCCATGAAGAACAAAGCTTCATAATCTGAGCAATTGCGTTTACACTTGCCGCATTAGCAAACTATTTGACGATCGTCGTCACGACGACGTTAGCCTAGCCTACCATGACATTTCTTTCGATTCTGTTTGCGTTACTGATTGAACAACTTAAGCCTTTGCGTGCTGACAATCCGATCTACATGCAAATTCAAACTCTGGCGACCAAAATAGAGGCGTCTTTTAACGCCGGTAAGGTCAAGCACGGACGTCTGGGCTGGTGGATCATGGTTGGCTTACTGACCGTTCCCACCGCTTTAATACATTGGCTATGTCTGCGCTTTAGTCCATTTGCAGCGTTTGCATGGAACGTCATCATTGTTTATTTAACCTTAGGCTTTCGACGTTACAGCCATTATTTCACGTCAATTCAGCTCGCATTGAGTTCCGGTGACGAAGAGGCTGCTCGTCGATTTTTGGCGGAATGGACGCATCGTGATACAAGCGACATGGATGTATCGGAAATTTCGCGCATTGCGATAGAACGGGCCTTAATTGCCACCCACCGGAATGTGTTTGGTGTATTTTTCTGGTTTTTAATGCCTGTCGGCCCTGCTTGCGCAGTGATGTACCGTGTTGCTGAATACCTGGCGCGCGCATGGACCGAACCTGAGCACATGAAAAATGAAGAGTTTGGTGTCTATGCAACAAAAATATTTTATTGGATAGACTGGATTCCAGCACGTTTGACTGCCGCTGCCTTTGCGGTGGTGGGTAATTTTGAAGATGCTGTTTATTCCTGGAGAAATTATGCTGATCGCTGGAAAGATGAAGTCGTCGGTATTATTTTATCCGCTGGCGGCGGTGCCCTAGGCGTACGCCTTGGTGAGCCAGAAGAAAAAGCGATGGTCTTGCAAGCAGATGCCAGCGCGGTGGACGTCGATAGTCTGGAGTTAGAAAGTCAGCCTGGTGCAGAAGCGTCGCCGCGGGCGTTGCAAAGTGCGGTGGGCCTCGTCTGGCGGGCATTGCTCCTTTGGATGTTGTTATTGCTCTTGTTATCCTTCGCAATTTGGATTTGATTTTTCGATTTGAAAAAAGCCGCTTTTAAAGCGGCTTTTTCATATCTTGACGATCTGAAAGGCGTTTTGTGTTTTTTTGTGTTCTTTTGTGTTCTTTTGTTTTTTTTGATTAAAAGTAATAAAAATAATTGCGCGCAAGGAATGTAAAGATGAATAGAGTAGTTTTATTACTATTCAATCTGATTTTATTTTTTGTTATCTTCGGTTAAACAGACGGTTCTTGTTTTCTTTTGGATGAAGTTGTTTTCTTTACTAAGCAGCAAAATACACTATATTGAGTAGGATCATTGTAAGTCCATCATCGTTTTGACGGTAGAGTTGCGTCGGTATGTGAGTTCTGTAGATTACGCCTGCATGTTGGCTCAGTAGCATTTCGCTAAGATGCTGAATTAAAATGCATATGAGGTTTCGAACCAAGTCTTCTATAAGATATAATACTCATGTATTTTGAAAGCATCGTGTCACAGAATGATATTTTTGCTTTTTTCAATTTTGCTTCACAGCGAGCCGAGCACATGGCCGATTCCAATAAAACTCATTCAAAGCCAGTTAAAGAATTTTTCATCCAGGGCATCACCAGTGATGGGAAACAGTTTCGTCCCAGCGATTGGGCGGAGCGACTTTGTGGCGCCATGTCTTGCTTTAGTCCTGATGGCGGACGGAATTCTCATTTACAGTATTCACCCTATGTTCGTCCCATTTTATTGAATGGTGTTCGATCCGTCGTGGTTAATGAGGCGATACGTGAGATCGAGCCTTTAGCATTTCATTTTGTGCTTAGTTTTGCAAAAGATAATGATTTGCAAATTATCGATGCTTGCTTATTGCCTGATGAACCGGAAAAGAAAAAATAATCTGCATCAAAAACCTATCCTCGGGTGAATTTTTTAGTCGTCGAAATAGTCCCGCCAGTTAAGATCGACCGCCACATACTAAGTCTGGCGGTTTTTTCATTTCCAGTGTTGATAAGCCCTTACCTGAACGCCTGCATGACCTGCTCTCTGAGCCAGCGATTAGCAGGGTCATTTTCTAAATTCTGATGCCAATACAGATACACATCCCAGGACGGCATCGTTAATGGCAAGGGCAAAATTTGATTATCAAATTGCTGATTGACGATACGTGCATAAGCTTCCGGCATTGTTAGTAATAAATCGGTCTGACTGACGACCCTGCAGGCGGCAAAATAATGCTGACAACGTAATCGAATACGTCGCTGAAGCCCCAGACGGCTAAGTTCGAAATCTTCCAAGCCCATTCCTTTGCGCCGCGAACTGGCAAGGATATGTTCTGCCTGCAGATACTGCTCTAAATCTAAGGCATGCTGAACCACGGGATGGCCTTTGCGTGCCAATACGACGGTCGTATCGCGTGAGATTTGCTGACGTCGAATCTCCGGCGGTAATGGTAAAAGCATATCTATGGCAACGTCCAGCGTCCCAGCCGCGAGTTCACTCACCAGCTCACGACGCTCTACTTGAATTGCCGCCAGATTGATTTCTGGCGCCTGGCGGGTAATGCTCTCCAATAAGGGAGGTAACACTGTCGATTCCAACACATCACGTAAGGCCAGATTGAATTGCTTAGTGGCAAGTGATGGGTTGAATTTTCCATTGTCGGTCAGCGCCATCTCCAATCCACGTAAAGCTTGCCTGACGGGCTCGATGATGCTGCGTGCCAGTGGTGTTGACACCATACTATTCCCTTGCCGCACAAATAGTGGGTCATCAAACATACTGCGTAAGCGATTGAGTGCATGACTGATCGCAGGTTGCGTCAGATTGAGCTGCTGACTCGCGCGCGTGACGGTCCCCTCAGTGTAGATGGCTTCAAAGACAATAAATAAATTCAGATCAACACGTGATATATGCATAGAATTAATAATATTTGATAACAACTATTCATTTGATCAATTATAGCCCCAGACTTACACTCGTATCCTTAAATAAAGACGCCCAGGTCATATACGCTTAGTTAATATCTCCAGGCGACATCAGCAGTGATAAAAAATAGGTTTGAATAGACAAATTTGGCGGAGCAATAATTAATGGCACAACTGTATCTCATCAGACATGGACAGGCTTCATTCGGAAGCCAGAACTATGATCAATTATCTGAACTTGGTGCGCAGCAGGCGCTGCAATTAGGAAAATGGTGGGCTGAACGAGATATGGGCATCCAGCGCATCGTGACTGGCGCACTGCATCGTCATCAACAAACCGCCGTGGCTTGCGTGGCTGGTTTGCGTGGACAGGAACCGAGTCAGATTGAGACGGGCAGTTGGCATACCGACGCGGGTTTCAACGAATACCATCATCATGAAGTCTTAGCCAGACATGTTCGGGAGTTTGATGATCCTGCCGTGGTAAAGCAATTTCTAATGAGCAAGCCTGATGCCGGAAGAGCGTTTCAGGATATTTTTTCGGCGGCGATTGCACGTTGGATGTCGGGTCAGTTTGATGCCGAATATACCGAGACATGGCATGCGTTTCAACATCGTTGCGTTCAGGCGTTTCAAAACCAGCTTGCGCTGCATGATGGCGCTAAAAATATTGCCATATTTACTTCTGGCGGCACGATCGCGGCGATTTGCCAGTACGTGTTAGGCATTCCGGATGCCAAATTTTCTGAGCTGAATTGGTCATTGGTGAACAGTGGCGTCACGCGTATTCATGTGCAACCCGAACGTGACCGTTTGCCACGTCGCTTAGCGCTGGCTTATCTAAATAATTTTTCTCATCTTGAAATTTTAAATAACCCGAAGTGTATTACCTACGTATAGGAATTCAAAATGAAAGACATGTTTGATTTAACCGGTAAAGTTGCCTTGGTTACCGGTGCAAGTCGTGGTATCGGAGCCTCCATCGCTAAGGTATTGGCGGCGCATGGTGCCTTGGTGATTGTTTCCAGCCGTAAAGCAGATGCCTGTGCGGCGGTGGTCGCCGAGATTGTTGCCGCTGGTGGCAAAGCCGAGGCTCGCGCTTGTCACATTGGTGAGATGGCGCAAATCAATGCGTTGTTTGCTGACATTAGCAGCGCTCATGGACGCCTGGATATTTTGGTAAATAACGCCGCTACGAATCCCCATTTTGGTCACATTCTGGACACCGATGAAGCTGCCTTTCAAAAGACTGTAGATGTGAATATTCGCGGATATTTTTTCATGTCCTCCGGTGCAGCCAAATTAATGGCCAACCACGGTGGCGGCAGCATCATCAATGTGGCGTCGGTCAATGGCGTTATTCCTGGACCTTTACAAGGCATTTATTCGATTACCAAGGCAGCGGTCATCGCTATGACCAAGTCATTTGCACATGAGTGTGCGCAAATGGGTATTCGTGTGAATGCCTTATTACCAGGTGCGACCGATACTAAATTTGCCTCAGCCTTATTCGGAAATCCTGCGATTTTAGAAAAAGCGCTCACTCGTATCCCGATGAAACGGATTGCCGAGCCGGATGAAATGGCCGGTACCGTGTTGTATTTAGCGTCTGATGCAGCGAGTTACACCACAGGTGCATGCATCAATGTGGATGGTGGTTATCTGGTTAGTTGATAGAACGATTTAAGACAACTATTTAAGACAACTATTTACGACAACTATTTCAGACAACTATTTCAGACAACTATTTAAGACAAGGTTCTAATCGAACTATCCCTTTGTCAGCGCCTCGCTTGCATTCGTGCATAGCAGGCCATTGAAATGTATTTAACCAACGAGGTTTATCATGGATTTTCAATACAGCCCTAAAGTGATCGATTTACAGTCGCGTTTAAAAGCATTTATGGATGAACATATCTATCCAAATGAAGCGACGTTTTATGGCGAAATCGCTGCTAACCGTAAAGCGGGCGATGCGTGGATTCCAACCAAGATTGTCGAACAATTGAAAGCGAAAGCACGCGACGCAGGTTTGTGGAATTTGTTCTTACCAGAATCCGGCCATGGTGCTGGGCTGACGAACTTAGAATATGCACCATTATGCGAAATCATGGGACGCGCTTTGTGGTCGGCCGAAGTTTTTAATTGCTCCGCGCCCGATACCGGAAACATGGAAGTCTTTGCACGTTACGGCACTCCGGAACAACAGGAACAATGGCTCAAACCTTTGCTGCGCGGTGAAATTCGTTCCTGCTTCGCGATGACAGAACCTGCGGTTGCCTCATCCGATGCAACCAACATTGAAGCCTCCATCGTTCGTGAGGGCGATGAGTATGTCATCAATGGTCGTAAATGGTGGTCGTCCGGTGCCAATGACCCGCGTTGTAAAGTTTTCATTTTTATGGGCAAAAGTGACGCCACCAATCCAGATCGTCACAAGCAGCAATCGATGATTATCGTCCCTCGAGATACGCCGGGTGTGACGATTTTACGTGCCTTGCCAGTATTCGGTTATGACGATGCACCACACGGCCATGGCGAAGTGCTTTTTGAAAACGTCAGGGTTCCTGCTTCCAATATGTTGCTTGGCGAAGGCCGTGGATTTGAAATTGCGCAGGGGCGCTTAGGCCCTGGTCGCATTCATCATTGCATGCGTTTGATTGGCTTGGCAGAGCGGGCGCTCGAAGATATGTGCAAGCGATCCTTGACGCGTGTCGCTTTTGGTAAGCGCGTCGCCGAGCAAGGCGTTACCTTAGAGCGTATCGCTAATGCACGGATTTTGATTGATCAGGCACGTTTCTTGGTCTTAAACGCCGCCCAAATGATGGATACGGTCGGAAACAAAGAAGCAGCAAAAGAAATCGCGATGATTAAAGTGGCTGCGCCGAACATGGCCTGTCAGGTGATTGACTGGGCTATACAAGCGCATGGCGGTGGTGGGGTTTCTGATGACTTTGGCCTTGCCTACGCGTACGCACAAGCCCGTACCTTGCGCCTCGCTGATGGACCTGATGAAGTGCACAGAAATCAAATCGGTAAGATGGAGTTGAAAAAATACACTAGCAGCAAAACTGCTTAAGGTTGATCAAAAGGTTGATCAAAAAGTTAATCAAAAAATTGATCAAAAAGTTGATCAAAAAATTGGCTGCTACAATAAGGATAGACAATGGGTTTTAAACCTCATGTTTATCCTTGTTTTGTTTCCATGAGCATCGGTTTGATGTTGGATAACAATGGAAAATATGGGGAGTATGGTCAATAAATGTCTAAAAATTGCGTATCTGAAAGGATATTTATAAATACAATAGGGAGTATAGGTTCGGTAGACATTTTATAAATGTCGAGCAGTTGATCGGTTGTGCTTAATTTCCAAAAAAAATATCAGAAGGTCAGGAGACAAAAATGAGCGAAACACCTTGGGTCAAATCTTATCCGCCTGGCGTCCGTTGGGATGCCAATTTGCCTGTTAGCGCAATACCGAAACTGTTGCATGATGCCGCTGCGTTATGGGCAGATCAACCAGTTCTTGAGTTCATGGGCAAACGAACCAGTTATCGAGAGTTGCAACAACTCGTCGATAAGGCGACAAAAGGTTTTCAGGCGCTCGGTGTCAAGCCAGGTGTTCATGTAGGTTTATTTTTACCGAATACGCCGCATTATGTGATTTGTTTTTTTGCGATTTTGCAAGCTGGCGGTACTGTCGTTAATTATTCTCCGCTCGACGCGGAAAAAGTTCTCGCACACAAAATCGAAGATAGTCATACTGATTTGTTAGTAACATTGGACATGGTGACGCTGTATCCGCAAATGGCGAGCATGTTGTCACACACACGCTTGAAAAAAATTATCGTTGGCAGCGTTGCTGAGATGTCACCTTATCCGGATGCTGTAAACGCTAATTTACAGAAAGCAGGGCAGTTGTGTCATGTACCGGCAGACGAGCATCATCAATTATTTTCCCGTCTGATCGACAACGATGGGGATTATCAAGCCATTCCCCAGACTGACCCTGCCGATACAATCGCGGTGCTGCAATACACGGGAGGCACGACTGGCTTACCTAAAGGCGCAATGCTTAGCCACGCAAATCTGACGACTGCCTGCAGTCAGATTTTGGAAACGACGCACATTGATCCACCTATTTTAGAAGAAGGCAAAGAGCGCGTTCTGGCTGTGCTGCCACTGTTCCATATTTATGCGCTCACCGTCGATATGTTATTCGGTATCCGTATGGGGGCAGAAATTGTGTTGCACACGCGTTTTGACGTCGATGCCGTTGTGAAGGACTTAGCGAACAAAAAAATCACTGTTTTCCCTGGTGTCCCCACCATGTACGCAGCGATTATTCAACATCCTCAGATTACTGAATTTGATCTGAGTTCACTCAAGTTTTGCAACTCAGGTGGTGCGCCTCTTCCGGTGCAAATATTGCAAAAATTTCAAACTCTGACCTCGTGTAATTTATTAGAGGGTTGGGGTATGACTGAGACGTCACCGACGGGTACCTTCACACCTTCAAAGGGAATGCGTAAATCAGGTTCTTGCGGCTTACCAACACCTGGCATCAGCTTCAAATTTGAAAGCATTGATGAACGCGGAAAATACGTTGCCATTGGTGAGCGTGGTGAAATATGCGTTGCAGGTGGCAACATTATGAAGGGGTACTGGAATAAACCGGAAGCGAATAAAGATGCCTTCACAGCAGATGGATATTTCCGTACGGGCGATGTTGGTTATATGGATGAAGACGGTTTTGTGTATATCGTGGATCGCACCAAAGATATGATTTTATCGGGTGGCTATAACGTGTATCCACGTAATATTGAAGAAGCTATTTATCAACACCCTGCTGTGGCAGAGGTTAGTGTTATCGGTATTCCAGACGATTATCGCGGTCAGGCGGCAAAGGCGTTTATTAAATTAAAAAATGGTGAGAGCACTTTGGCATTGGATGAGCTAAAGGATTTTTTGCGCGATAAATTAGGTAAGCATGAAATGCCGCAAGAAATAGAAATTCGTCCTGAATTACCGAAGACCCCAGTCGGTAAGCTCTCAAAAAAAGAGTTGTATGATGAGGAAGCCAAACGTCGGGCTGCGCAATGAGTTTGAGGTTAATTGGCGGATGTTTGGATCAATAATTGTCCTCAATGCGTGTCGGTACAATTTGTGCGACACGTAAAACGGGAAAGTATCTAAATTCGCTGCGCTCAGTCAAAGATACTTTCTGATCCGTTTTCTGTTAAGCACAAATTGCTTTGTCGATAGCGGTGAAAGTCAAAAGCAATATTGCACTGGCTAAGCTTACTTAATCGTAGGACGGTTGCAACCCGCCAAATGTCAGCATTTTGTCGTTGTTGATGACCGCGCTCGCTCTGCATGCGCAATGAAAAAAAGGGATTTCACCATGAAGGTAAAATCCCTTTTTATTTTCTGATTCGCTGATTCTATTTGCTTCAATCCACAACAAGAATCACAGCAAATTACGGAAACCTAGATTACCAAACGGCTTTTCCGGAACCATCTTTGATCTGTGCTTTCCAGGTTTTTTCGATCTGGTCAACAACAGAACTTGGCATTGCGATGTAATCAAGTTCGAGTGCCATTGCGGTACCATTTTTGTAGGACCAGTCAATGAATTTCAAAGTTTCTTTAATTTTCGCTGCGTCTGGTTGAGTTTTGTGTACCAATACAAAAGTCGCACCAGTGATTGGCCAGCTTGTTTTACCTGGTTGGTCAGTTGTTACGACTGCGAAACCTGGTGTTTTATCCCACGCTGCACCAGCTGCTGCAGCTTTAAATGTATCTGCATCTGGCTCAACAAATTGGCCTTCGCGGTTTTTCAATTGTGTGTAAGACAGGTTGTTTTTCTTTGCGAATGCAAATTCAACATAGCCAATAGAACCATTGATACGCTGAACGTTAGCAGCAACGCCTTCGTTACCTTTACCGCCCAAGCCTGCTGGCCACTTAACTGCGGTACTGGAGCCGATTACTTTTTTGAACTCTGGATTTACTTTAGACAGATAGTCGGAGAACAAGAACGTTGTGCCAGAAGCGTCAGAGCGATGAACGACAGTGATGTCTTCAGAAGGAAATTTAATACCTGGATTGACAGCGGCGATTTCTGGGTCATTCCATTTAGTAACTTTACCCAAGAAAATGTCAGCGATCACTTGACCTGTCAATTTCAATTGACCTGGTTTGATACCATCAATATGCACAACAGGCACAACACCGCCCATTACAACTGGAAACTGTAGCAAATCTTCTTTATCTAATTCTTCTACTGTTAATGGCATGTCGGAAGCGCCAAAATCGACAGTATTTGCTTTAATTTGTTTGATACCACCACCGGAACCGATGGATTGATAGTTTAGGCTATTACCAGTGGCTTTTTTGTATGCTTCTGCCCATTTGGAGGCAATTGGGTATACAAAGCTGGATCCTGCGCCAGTGATTTCAGCGGCGATCGCAGATGAGAATGTCAGCAGAGTTGCTGCTGTAACGAGTGTAGTTTTCAAAAAGAATTTCATTTTCATATCCTTAAACTCCAAACTTGGAGACCCGAACGTTACATGCAATTTATGACAGACTAATGACAGCTGTTTGGGCGGCGTTAATAAAAGCGTTGATTACCTACTTCGCTATGGGATAGTGACAATTTACGATCGTAAAGAGCAGAAAAATTAGAATTGATCAACGGGTAAAATTGACCCATGAATCTGCGATGTCATCGAATTTAATACGATTTATGACATCATTGATGAGAGATAAATTATCTTTTTGTTAATTATTGATGCATGTAAAAACATTTCCTGAAAAAAATGATGTCATTGCTCTTAATTAATATGGAAAATTATTCTTAATGCGTCATAATCTCAGATCTTGTGCGTACTTAGAATCCAGCGTGACATATAGAGAGTTGGGCGCAATAGTCTGATTTCGTGATTTTTCAGATGCGTTCTGTGCATCGTTACGAATAAATCGTTCATAAGCTGGTTACGCAACATCCTTCATTTAAATTTAGTCAGGTATTGAGCAATGTTGAAACGCTTGGTTGGTCTTTGCTTAGCGCTGCAAATTGGTAGCGTTGCGGCGGTGCAGTTGAATTCACAACATGCGATCGTCGTTGAAGATGGTACTGGCAAAGTACTTCTTGAAAAAAATGCCAGTGAGGTGGCGCCGATTGCTTCATTGACGAAATTAATGACGGCGATGGTGATACTGGATAGCAAACCTAATATGGACGAAATGATTTCCATAGAGAATGCTGATCTCGATACGCTCAAGCATAGTATTTCGCATGTACCTGTTGGGGCGACTTTGTCTCGGAAAGACGTCTTACAACTCGCTTTGATGTCCTCGGACAATCGCGCCGCGGCAGCGTTGGCGCGGACATATCCAGGCGGAAATGTCGCGTTTGAAAAAGCCGTGAATGTCAAAATCAAAGCGTTGGGGATGTCGAATACAGTCATGAAAGAGCCGACAGGCCTGTCTCCCGAAAATACCTCAACGGCTGCCGATTTAGTCAAAATGGCAGTTGCCGCATCACATTATCCGCAAATCACTGATATTACAACCGACAGTTCGGACACTATCGATATTAAAGGCAGGAAACGATTGTTTCATAACACCAATCGTTTGGTCGGTAAAAAAGGGTGGGATATTTTACTCTCGAAGACTGGCTTTACTAATGAAGCAGGAAACTGCCTCATTATGCGAATTAAGCTCGCCGAGAAAAAAGCAACACTGGTACTTCTTAACGCCAGCGCTAGCTCCTCGCGTTTTGTCGATGCAATGAAACTTTCACGTTTGATCAAAGGCGAAGATATCGTTCCTACGATGAACGCAACGATGCGGCGTCGTTCACGTTCAACCAAAGTGTAAACTTCCCTGTGATTGCCAGCCAGCCCAATCTGCCACGGACAGTGTTGGGCTGGTCTTCAATTCTTCTTCGTACTCTCCGTGACAAAGTACGTTTGATTTCCTTTTTTATCACCCAAGTTGTTAAAAATCCCGAATGAATATCGAGTGGTTATGCCTTTTGACGGCGTATCGACATCGTATATGTAAAGCCCGTATTGACCTGAATTTTTCATTGCAATTGGGAAATTATTATGGGAGAACCTGATGACGGTGATCAGAGTTGAAATTTATAAAAATTTCCCTGCGATTCATTAATTTTTCAAAATTTCTAATATTTGCTGGCAAGCTTCTCTCTGTCAACGCAGTGGCGAAGTTTGCATTGGTCTATATCTTCGTTGAAATATGTGGTTTTTTTAAAAAAACTTGTTGTTAAATTTTCCACATTGTTTTTCAATATTGATGAATGATTGTATAAAAAATAATTTAATTTGCTCTATAATAAATTTATGAAAAATAAAACTTTCATAAATATTTTTAAATTATTTTATTTTTGACATTAATTTATGCGTCATTTCCGGGTCTTGATTGTTTCATTTGCGCATTGGGAAGGGTTATCCCGGCTTCCCGCCTTATTACATGAAGTAGGCTGCGAAATTAGTGTCCTTGGCGTGCAGGGAAATTTTCCTGCGTCTTCGCGCTATGTAAAACAACTCTACATTTCCCCGAATGATGTTGACGCTGTGGTCGCTGATCTGAATGTGCATTTGCAAAATCAGGCAGAGAAATATGATTGGATCGTCATTGGTGATGATCCACTTCTCTATGCGTTAGAAAAACGTCGCAAAGAGCCATGGGTTCAGCAACATTTTCCTACCGTTGGAGGTGATGCAGGAATTGATTTCATTACTTCAAAAGCGGTGTTTATTGAGGCATGTCGGGCGAAAAATATGTCCGTGCCGGATTATGATTTGTGTGAAGATCAACCCCAATTACAAGCTGCCGGGCGTCGATTGGGTTTTCCATTAGTCATTAAGGAAGCACAAGGTTTTGCCGGTTTAGCCGTTCGCGTCGTTGATAGTCACGACGCATTGAAAACCATTCAAGTTAATCAGCAGGTGATAGCGCAAAAGTTTATAGACGGACGTCTTGTAAGTGCCGCGGCGATTTACCAGGCGGGCAAACCAATTGCGTGGTTTTCGTATTATCGTTCCCGCACGTGGGGCTCGTTTGGTCCTTCCGCCGCAATTGAATTGAAGATATTTCCAGAGTTACAAGGCGTTTTGCAACAGCTAGGCGAATTATCTGGATTTCATGGATTGTGCGGCATCGATTTTATCGAGAAACATGACACTGGTGAACTGGTGTTGCTGGAGCAAAATTTCAGGCCTACGCTGACCATGAATTTGGGCAAGCGCGCCGGCGTTGATTTTGTTGCTGCTGTCAGAAATTTATTGAATATTGAACCGATAAATTACAATATTGCGTTCAAGCAAAAAAATCGACCAAAAAAAATTATCCCTCTGTTCCCGCAGGATGTTTTTCGGGCCATTGATGCGCACGACTTCGGTAACTTATTGAAGTGGTTGTTTTATCCTGTATGGTGGCTCGAAATGCGCTGGCAGGAGCCAGTTATTCTATTGATGAATTTACGTCATATCTTGCAAAAATTGCGCGGCCGTAAAAAAGTGAATCAAAGAAAATATGTCTGAATCTGAAACCCTTTCAACCGACGAGATAATGTCTGCATAAATCGCATCACAAATTGCATGGTGTACTTTTGTTTTTAGGGTCAAAGGTAAAAAAAGGGCAACTGAATGACTTCAGTTGCCCTTTTTTCTTTAACGCTTATTTTATGGTGCTGAGCATAAGCAATGCGTAATGGCTGAATATCCCTGGCCATCCTTATTGACATCTGACAACCACGTAAAGTCAGAGATGATCTGTGTTGCTACGACCGGTGGGATGCCGGTAGGTACCAAGGCAACTTTGAACTGATCCTGCAAAATGTGAGCAGTTTGCGTACCAATTAAATCGAAGAGGCGGTCGAATTTGGTTAATTCCGGTTCAATATAACTGACGCGGAAATCATTTCCCAATTTGGCACGCGTCGCGGCGGATTTAATCGCGTCAGAATAGCTGCCGACGGTGTCGATCAACCCACGTTCTTTGGCTTGCGCACCGGTCCAAACACGACCTTGTGCCACAGCATCAATTTTCTCTGGCGTAGTTTTGCGTGCTGCTGCTGCCTTGCCTGTAAATTCAGCATAAATATGATTGATGCTGGATTGAACCAAATCGCCAAATTTCGGATTCAAGGGACGCAGGGGGTTAAATGGATCTGCAAGCCAGGTTGTGGTTGTGCCACCAGTATGGATGCCCAATTTTTCAATTGCTTTATCCGCTGTTGGCAAAATCGCGAAGACGCCGATAGATCCAGTCACTGTCGCTTCATCGGCAATAACTTCATCGGATGACATCGAGATCCAATAACCGCCGGAAGCAGCCACATTGCCCATTGAAATCACGACTGGCTTGCCGGCGTTCCGTGTTAGTTCCAATTCGCGGCGAATTAATTCTGAACTAAATGCACTGCCGCCAGGCGAATCAACACGTAACACGATCGCCTTGATGCTGTCATCTTCACGCGCTTTGCGGATCAGGGCAGAGGTTGATAAACCACCGATAGCACCAGGTGGCGCTGTGCCATCACCAATCTCGCCTTCGGCGACCACAACGCCGACCGCATCACCAAATAATTTGGGCTTCTGGCGCGACAGATAATCGTCAAATGCGATTTGGCGGAATGTGTGATTTTGTTCGTCGCGCGCTGCCCGTTTAAGCATCAATTCACGTAATTCATCACGCGTTTTCAATCCATCAATTAACTTCAGATTGACCGCCAGTTTTGCACTGTCGTCACCAGCCGCTTTGAGCAGCTCGGGTAATTGATCAATACCCTGCATGATGCTACCTGCGGGCAATTTACGTGCTTGTTCAACGTTGCTTGTATAGGTCTTCCACATTGCGCCATAGAGAAAACTCTCAGCTTCGGTGGCTGCCTCGGAAGGGGCGTTGGCAATATACGGTTCAGCAAAACTTTTGTAGGTGCCGACTTTGAGCAAATTAACTGTGATGCCGACTTTGTCCAGCGCATCACGATAATAGTTTCTGTACTTGCCGAATCCAGCCAATAGGACTGAACCCATAGGATGCATATACACTTCATTCGCATGAGCGGCTAAAAAATATTGACGCTGATCGTATTTTGAGCCCCAGGCAACCACTGTTTTTCCGCTCGCTTTAAAACGATCGATGGCGGCGGCAACCTCACGCAACATTGGCAAGCCGGTCGGTCCCATTTCGTCCAGTAACAACACGGCGCTGGTGATTTTGTTGTCTTTGGCTGCACTATCGAGGACGGTTAATATGTCACGAAGCTGGGTCGATTTCTTGGCATTGCCTTGTGCTTCTGCCAATAACGCGTCACGGGCATTACCAGAATGTTGTTCAACCACTGATCCTTTAAAATCGAGAATCAGCGAGGTTTTTTCTTCCAGTTTATTCTGACCGCCGCCAAAGATGCCGATCACAATGACGATCAGAACCAGCAGCGTCAAGAAATTTAAAAATATCTTGCGACTTGTATCGAGCGCGCTCCACAACCACTTGCAGCCCTTACCTATCCAGCGAAACGGCGGAAAACTCATAGTTAATTCCTTTTTATCTTAAATATCTTCAAAATTATTCAGGCCAGATGGCTTGTAATATTTGTGCCAGATGAGCACCTGCACGTGCGAGTGCGTCTTCTTTCACATTCTGCATGGTTTTTTCATATTCGAGTGGTAAACCTATAGACCAATTGCTGCCGTACTGATTTTGCGTGCTTTTACTGAACTGAGCGCCTCCAAAAACAAGAGACGCATCGCGAATCGCGTCATCTGCCCAGAGTACCGGAAGTTGATCGATGGGTGCGTTTGCCAGCCCTAGTGTACGAGCTTTCTTGGTGAGCGTGGCATTCATGCGCCCATGTTTGAAAGGACCCGGTAAATCATCCCATAAAGAATGAAAATTTCCGTAGGGACATTGTAAGGCGTTACCACCAACAGTGTTATTACTCTTATCGTTTGCAACTTCATCCGGATTGATAATTTTGCCGTCTGCATTTAAAAAAACCGAGGCGACGTGCAAAGGTTGATGAATATCGCCAATGTAGTGTGTAATCAACGCTAACGCTTCCGCTTTATCTTTAATATTGAAAGGCGAGGGCTGCGGTTTGTCCTGTAACACCAGCGCAGCAGCGCGAATTGCGTGCACAACATCATGATCACTGGTACCTGTGTAGCCAGTTTGGTAATGAGTATGTTGTAAGCTGACGTCCGCGTAGTGATATTGTTTATGGCAGCTTTCTTCCCCCGTCGCTGGATGACAAGTACTGTTATTGCGTTTCACATAATCGACCATCGCGGCGATACCGTTCGCTGTTTCAAATGATGCACATTCAGGGTAGCGACCTGCGGAAGTGTAAGCGAAATCTTTCTCTGGCGAGACGCCTTTGACGCAATCAGCCCAGACGGAGATTTTTTCAAGGTTTTGGTCCCCTGACAAGGCTTTAACTTGTGCGCCAGCCTTAGTTCCATTCAGCAGCGAGTCGGCGATTGCCCCCACGGTTTGATGACCATCTGCACCCCATGCAAAACTGAGTTGCGGAAAAGAAGTTGCGGCAAGCAATGTGCAACAGAGGAATAGCTTTTTCATGTCAAGGAATAGGGAAGAAGAGGGGGTTGATCTAAAAGGGCAAAACAAGAATTAGAAATTAGAAATCAGTATTAAAAATAAGTATTAAAAATATGTATAAGAGATAGATTTTAGAAGTAAATATTAGAAACAAGTATTAGAAATTTATTAGAAACAAGTATTAGAAACAAGTATTAGAAACAAGTATTAGAAATTTATTAGAAACAAGTATTAGAAACAAGTATTAGAAACATATTTTCTTGTAAAGATGATTAGCATATAGCAAAGCGAAGAAAAAAACTGCAGTGATTCATTTTACGCCGCCTATCCTCTATCTTTCTTGTGAGAATTAAACTAGGTAAAAATTGCCTTAGTGCATTTTTATTTGGTGTTGCTGTATAAAGTGTCATTAAGACAAGAAATTTTTGTCAGAAAAGCCCGAATTCTATGACTTAGATTGGCGCTCATTCGACTTCGGGCGCAATACCAGCTAAACTTGCACGTTTTTCCTCCATTTTTGCGGCAGCTGCAATGAACACCATGAACGAATCCTCAGGCGACAGTCCTCAATCTGCACCAGAATCAGCGGTAGACACAACGCTTGAGTCTGCGAACGCTACTCCGCCATCCAACGATCTGATTAGCCGCGAAGTAGCGCGTCGCCGCACGTTCGGTATTATTTCGCATCCGGATGCGGGTAAAACAACGCTCACTGAAAAACTACTGATGTTTTCCGGTGCGATTCAATTGGCGGGCACCGTCAAGGCGCGCAAGAGCGGTCGTCACGCTACTTCTGACTGGATGGAGATTGAAAAGCAACGCGGTATCTCGGTTGCTTCGTCAGTGATGCAGTTCGAATACCGTGATCACGTCGTTAATTTGCTTGATACACCTGGGCATCAGGATTTCTCTGAAGATACCTATCGCGTATTAACCGCGGTCGATTCGGCGCTGATGGTGATTGATGCTGCTAAAGGTGTGGAAGAGCAAACGATCAAATTGCTCAACGTTTGCCGTATGCGCAACACGCCTATTATTACGTTCGTCAATAAAATGGACCGCGAAACGCGCGATCCATTAGAACTGTTGGATGAACTGGAATCTGTGTTGAAGATTCAGTGCGCCCCAGTGACCTGGCCGATCGGCATGGGTAAGACATTCCGTGGTGTGTATCACATTCTGAAGGACGAAATTTTATTATTTACGCCGGGTAGCGAACGTGCCGATCAAGAATTTGAAGTTATCAAAGGTATTGATAATCCTCGCCTGGTAGACATGTTCCCGCTTGAAATAGAGCAGCTCAAAATGGAAGTCGAATTGGTGCATGGTGCTTCGCATCCATTTAGCCTGGAAGATTTTTTGGCTGGCGTACAAACCCCCGTATTCTTTGGTTCAGCAATCAACAACTTTGGTGTGCGTGAAATTTTGAACGCCTTGTTGGATTGGGCACCGCCACCGTGCGGTCGTGATGCGACTGTGCGTACTGTTGAATCGTGTGAATTACCATTCTCCGGTTTCGTATTCAAGATTCAAGCGAATATGGATCCGGCTCACCGCGATCGCATCGCCTTTTTGCGTGTTTGTTCTGGTCGATTCGAGCGCGGTATGAAGCTCAAGCATTTGCGCTTGAACCGCGAAATCAAAGTGTCCTCTGTGGTGACATTTATGGCGTCTTCTCGCGAGCAGGTCGAAGAGGCATACGCAGGTGACATTATTGGTTTGCCGAATCACGGGAATATGCAAATTGGCGATAGTTTTTCTGAAGGCGAGTTACTGCAATTTACTGGCATTCCCTATTTTGCGCCGGATTTTTTTCGCACAGCGCGTATTTTGAATCCGCTCAAAATCAAGCAATTGCAAAAAGGCTTACAGCAATTGGGTGAAGAGGGCGCGGTCCAGGTGTTTAAACCCGTTGTTAGTAGCGATTTAGTACTTGGCGCAGTTGGCGTGTTGCAGTTTGAAGTGGTGGCAAGTCGCCTCAAAAACGAATACGGTGTTGATGCTGTGTTTGAAGGTACCAGCATCAGCAGTGCGCGTTGGATCACTTGTGATGACAAGAAAATGATGGCTGATTTTGAGCGCTCCGCAGCGGGTGCCAATATTGCCTATGACGCTGCTGGCAACATGGCTTACCTTGCAACATCCGGGGTTAACCTGAAATTGACGCAAGAACGTTGGCCTGGCATTACTTTCCACGCGACGCGTGAACACGCTGCAAAATTAAGCTGATGGACTATTGATCGACGTTATTGTTTAAGCTGAGATGATCCAATTTTTGTAGATCCTGTTCCGCAAAGGTGTCCTAATGTTCGCTGTATTGCATCGTTATTGCGTTAGTTTTAAGTTGGTTTTGCGTTAGTTTTGCGTGATTTTTAATATGTAAAACGATCGCTCTTTATAGGGCCAAGCCGGGTGTTACCCGGCAGTCATTTAGCTTTGTTGTGTCACCAGGAAAGCTAAGCCAAAGAAGGAGACGCGCGGATACCATTACTGCGTGTCGGCACAATTTGTGCGTCACATAAAGCGGGAAAGAATTTATGCTCACTGCGCTCAGACAAAGTCACTTTCTGAGCCGATTTCCGTAAAGCACAAATTGCTTAGAGTTGCTTTGTATAAAGCGGAGAAAATCAAAAGCGATATTGCCGCGGAAACGGGTACTCAATCCTAGGGCGTGTGCATATTCCCCCGCGCTGTAAATATGCTTGCGAGAGTTTGGTGGGTTGAAACCGTCCAACTTAACGGTATCTGCTGACGATTATTTTATTTTTGGGGGTGTGACTTTAGCCATTGTTTTATATTTGGTGCTAAAGAGAGAATAATCAGGGCTATCGATAATGGCAAAGTCGAGATAAATCCTAAGTGCTTAAAGGCCGATGCCCCCAGCACACCGCCGATGAAAAATGCGCCGACCAACATCAGATGCAAACGCAATTTGTCCAGATTTGCGCCCACCTCTTCTTCTGGATGAAATTCATCCTTAGTTTTGTTCCAGTAAACTAATTTACCAAGTTCTATACCGATATCGGTGACTAATCCGGTGACGTGGGTAGTGCGGATTTCTGCGTGAGAAATTTTTGTAATCAACGCATTTTGCAAGCCCATTGTGTAACACAGTAACACAGTTGTGAACGAGACGGTAATGACTTCGTGTTCTTGTAATTCGGTGCCGATGAGACCAAATATCAGCAATAACAAAGCTTCGAATAATAAGACAGGCGTGTAAATGTATGGCAGACGATTACGCTTCGCAAAATTGACGATGAGTGCGGTACACGCAGCACCACTTGCAAAGCTGAGCAAAGAAAATAGCGCGGCCATCGCAGGTAATATTCTGCCGAGAACTAAATCATCTGTTGCAGCAGCTAGCATGCCTGTCATGTGGGAAGTGTATTGACCCACGGCTAAGAAACCACCTGCATTTAAGGCGCCTGCAACTGCTGCCAAAGTTACCCCAAGATGGAGATTGGCGCGTGCCGAACGTTTTGGTGCGGTTAATTCTGACAGGTAATTGATAGGCATACGATGGCAATCATTCAT
Source organism: Undibacterium sp. SXout20W (assembly GCF_049340285.1). Classification (NCBI taxonomy): domain Bacteria; kingdom Pseudomonadati; phylum Pseudomonadota; class Betaproteobacteria; order Burkholderiales; family Oxalobacteraceae; genus Undibacterium; species Undibacterium sp. SXout20W. Next base: position 155,590 of record NZ_JBMPPH010000004.1, read on the forward strand.
CCATGACAATTTGGACTTTAGTGTAGCCGAGATCATCTCATTCTGTGGTGGTAGAGGGGTCTTCACATTTAACTTTATTTGATTTCTCGCATACTTTCTGAGATGAGAAAGGTTCTCACTTTATGCGGAGACGCATTTAGTCGCGAAAAATTCCCAATTGAGATTGGACATTTGTTTCATAACTAGCGTGTTACCAACCTTCATACTGGCATGAGATTGTGTGCATTTATCTTCAATTCGCAAAAAACAAGTTCATAGAAGGTTTGAAAAATGCAATACCACTTAGATACTAATATTGTGATTATGTATTTGGTGCTTCGTCTTTTTTCAAGACCTTTAGCGCTCGCTTCACGATGTGAGAGTTCTCACACCAATCGATAAGTATCTCAACAATTATTTTTATTGAAATTTAAATGTTCTTCGGAGCAGGCGTGATTTTTATGACGTTTGAAGTATCGACAGAAAAATTTACAAGCATTAAATCGCCGCGATGCGGGAATCAGCAAGTTAATATGCGTTAATTGAATATGCATCCATGTTTGTTGGAAAAACTAAACAGACCACTTCATCGATGGCATGTATTTAATTTAAATAAATTCTTTTTAAAACAATGACTTAATCCATATTATTGATCAATATAATTAATACCAATGTCAGTCATGTTAATACCACGTAGATACCGCTTGACAACCACTTTTGCCATCCTTAAAGTGAGGCTCATTCGAAAGTTTGTAAGATTTTGTTTCTTGTTATCAGAATAAGAATTGAAAAACTTCGAATCAAAATGAGTAAAAAAATAGTTAAAGCTCATTTTTTATGCGGGTGCATTCAGCGGGATTTTTGGAATGTACCTGGCAGATTGAGCGGCATTTTCCATATGCTTGGTTCGCTTAACTGTTGAGCAAATTCGGGTAAAAGTACTGTTGTACTTGAGTTTGTAGTGGCATCTAAGTGGATTTGCTGGTCGTAGGAAAGCTGGTGTTTTGTGTGTCAGTGGGAACTTGTTCTTTAAGTAAATTTGAGTGCTTTGACAAAAAATTGATTTAGAAAAATCTTGGGGGAGTAAATGAAACGTAATTCAACACCTGGTTTGACGCCAATCGCGTCAGCAGTCGCACTGCTGGTAATGAGTGCATCCATGTCTGTGTACGCACAACAGGCTGACCAACCGCAGACACAAGAAGTTGTTGTGACTGGTATCCGTGCAGCGATGCAACAATCCATCAACCAAAAACGTAATGCTGAATCATTGGTTGAAGTTATTACCGCAGAAGATGTGGGCAAGATGCCCGACAAGAACGTTGCCGATTCTTTGCAACGTATTCCAGGCGTGAGCGTTGCAACTGCGGGTGGTACTGAAGGTGGCTTTGGTGAGAATGACCGCGTAGCTCTGCGTGGCACGCCTTCAGCATTGACACTGACAACCTTGAATGGTCATACCGTTTCAAGCGGTGACTGGTACGCAGCGAATATTTCTGGTGGTGGTCGTAGCGTTAGTTACTCTTTATTCCCGTCAGAATTGATCGGCCGTGTGACAGTGTATAAAACCTCCCAGGCAAATCTGGTTGAGGGTGGTGCGGCAGGTAGCGTCGACATCGAAACACGTAAGCCACTGGACTTTAAACAGCAATTGACTGTACAAGGTTCTGCTGAAGCGGTGAACTCTAGTCTGGCAAGCAAAACTAATGGTCAGTTCAGTGGCTTGGTCAACTGGAAAAACGATCAAAATAATTTCGGCTTTTTAGCGCAAGCGTTTGACGAAAAACGCAGCCTGTTGCGTGACGGCCAGGAATTCCTGTGGTGGGATAAAATGCAAGCCGGTTACGATGGTTCCGGTTGGGTTCAGGCACATCCTGAAGTTGTTGGTAAAAACATTTCTTTGCTGACTGGTACATCACAATTCCAACAAGATCGCGAACGTAAAGGCGGTATGTTCGATGCGCAGTTCAAAGTCAACTCCGGTTTGACGTTTGATCTGACGGGCTTCTATTCTCGTCTGGATGCAACGAACATCAACCGCAATATGATGTTCGCACCATACTCAGCAATGACAAATGGCTGGTCTGGTAAGGGCGGTGTAGCGCCATCTGCATGGACGATCGTTGGTAACACCATTACTTCATTGACATTGCCAGCATCTTGCCCAACAGGTTTGGATTGCTCGAGCATGTCGACAACGGTACAAGATATTGCCGTTCGCCCAGGTTCCTACAGTGATTCCAAGTTTGTTAATCTGGATGTGAACTACAAAGCCAGTGATTCTTTGACTTACAACGCAAAAGCGGGTCAAACACAGGGTACTGGTCACACTAGAGATATCGGTTACGAAGTCTGGAATGCGTACAGCGGTGGTAGTATTACATTGTTCGGCTTGAGTCAGCCAGCACAAATCGTTGTGCCAGGATCGAATCAATTGACATACCGTCCAAATGGTCCTATCGGTGGATGGGCATCGGATGTGACGTCAAAAGATAAAGAAACTTATGGTCAAATCGATGGCGCATGGAAAACTGGCAATGATATTTTGCATAGTGTTAACTTCGGTTTCCGTGCCGCATCCCACGCACGTGATTTGACGAATCTGAATGGTACGGTATCAGCAGCCGGCTCCACGATTGCTGGCGCACCAACTGGAGTGACAAGCTTTACTTCTAGTTTGCCAAATGTTTTGAATAATTCCTGGACAATGACTGGTGATTCGGTCACGGCTTGGGCGAATAAAAACGTTACATTCAATAGCCACTCCTATCAATCCGAGTTCAAGATTCAAGAAGACGTGCAAGCTGCTTATGCAATGGCGAACTTTAATACCGAAAAAGTTTCAGGTAACTTTGGTGTTCGTTTAGTGAGTACGAAAGAACATGTAGAAAATGGTTCACCAAACACTACATGGGCGCCGATTGTGACTGAAAATTCTTACACAGATATTTTGCCAAGTGCAAACTTCCGTGTTGAGTTGACTAACAATCTGGTAAGTCGTTTCGCAGTAAGCCGCACCATGGCGCGTCCTGACTTCGGTCAACTCGCTTCTCTGACATTGCTTGATACGCAAATGACTGGGTCAGGTGGTAATCCAAATCTGAAACCTGTGCGTTCAACCAACTTTGATGCTGGTATTGAATGGTATTTCGCACCTAAATCTATGTTGTCCGCAGGTGTGTTCGATATGTCGATGGATTCCTATGTCACATATGGTTCCTTTGTTCAGTCGTTCTACAACAATGCACAAAAACAAAACACCAACTACAACATGAGTGCTGCGTTGAATACGACAGCAGAAGTGAAGGGCTTGGAATTGTCTTACGTGCAGGACATCGGTCACGGCTTCGGCGCGAACGTGAACTACACCTATGCTGATGGTAAAGAAACTGGTAAAGCACCAGGATCTGCATGTGCGACAACAGGCGATTGCAGCATGGTTGGTACCTCCAAGAATTCGTACAATCTTGGCGGTTACTATGAAGATCAAAAGTTCAGTGTTCGTCTGCAATACAGCTACCGTTCTGCATTCTTGAATGGTCTGGATCGTAACAGCGCGATTTACCAAGATGCAGTTGGTACCGTGTCTGCTTCAGTGAACTACAACCTGACAGACAACATCAGCTTGTCCCTGGAAGGTAAGGATCTGAACAATCCAATGTTGAAGTCTTACGCAACGACACCAGATCAACCACGTGCTTTCTACAAGAATGGCCGTCAGGTGTATTTCGGTATCCGTGCAAAACTGTAATCTGACTACCCGTCATGATGACGGTGTAAGTTAATGTAGCCATAAATTGGCGGAGCTCACTCTGCTCCGCCAATTTTTTTTCAGAGTTTATTCCATTGGTAATTTGTTGAGCTAGCGATGGAATAGGTTTTGTAAAGTGATTTTTCTGGTTCGTTTTTTGTAAAATTGATCTTGAAAAGTGCGTACATTTGGCGTCAAGAAAATTTACTTAATGAGTAATGAGTAATGAGTAATGAGTAATGAGTAATGAGTAATGAGTAATGAGTAATGCGTAATGCGTAATGAGTAAGCGGTCGTACTTTAAAAATAATTGATAAAAATTTTGGGGGAGCAAATGCAACGTAATTTAAAACCTGGTCTGACGCCGATCGCTTCAGCAGTTGCGCTGTTGGTCATGAGCGCGTCGATGTCCGTTTCCGCGCAACAAACTGATCAACCGCAGACACAGGAAGTGGTTGTAACGGGTATTCGCGCCTCGATGCAGAACGCGATTAATATTAAGCGAAATTCTAATTCCGTCGTTGATGCTGTATCTGCAGAAGATATCGGCAAAATGCCTGATACTGATGTCGGTGAATCCTTGGGCCGTGTTCCTGGTGTTTCTGTTGGACGTGCATTTGGACAAGGCGCGTCGGTTTCTGTGCGTGGCTCAGATCCCCAAATGACATACACTACATTGAACGGTCAGACGATTGCGTCGACCGGTTGGTATGATCAGCAATCGATTGATCGTTCCTTCAATTATTCTCTATTGCCGTCAGAGTTGATCGGTGGGATGGAAGTCTACAAATCCTCTCAGGCAGATTTGACCGAAGGTGGTATCGGCGGTACCGTGATTGTCAAAACCCGCAAACCACTGGATTTGCCAGCAGGTTCAGCGTTTATCGGGACTAAGTTAGGTAAAGGCTCGGTAAGTACGCAGTTAGACAAAGATATTTCCGGTCTCTACAGCTGGAAAAATGAAGCAAACACATTTGGCGTCTTAGTTGGTGGTGCAATCGAACGTGGTGAATATATTCGTCGCGGTATTGAATCTGATACGACCTGGTCTGGCGACGTTGAACCGACCACTTTTGTGCAAGACCGCAAGCGTCAGGCATTGAACTTAAATTTGCAGGCACGCCCAACAAAAGATATCGATCTTGGACTGAATTACATGAAGTTGAAGCTCGACGGCGATAACTCCAATACCAGCCAATATATTTTCCAAAATACATTTGATCCGACAACTAATTTAGGTTTCAATAACTGCAAAGTAACGAACGCTGCAGGTGTATGTACGTCCAGCACGACGACTGCTGCGACGGCAAATGATGCATTCTTGCAGACGTGGGCGCGTAAAGCCAAGATGAGTTCGGATAGTCTAATCTTGAATGGCACTTTCAAGGGTGACGGTTTTAAACTGGATGCGGTTGCAGGCACGACAAAAGCAGATGGTGGCACATCAGAAACCACCAATTACAGCTATTACACAGGCGATACATCCGGGCCTAATTTGCCAAGATGGACTGGTAATGTCAATGCAGCAGGTAAGCAAATTATTCTGACGCCGACATCCCCACAAGGCGTTACGCTAGCGAATTTGCCGGCAACCGTGGGACCTGCTGGTGCATGGGCAACTTCCAGCGGCCCGAACAGCGACAAAGAAAATTATGCGCAAGCAGATTTGTTGTTGAATCTGGATTGGCCGAGTGGAATTTCTTCCTTCAAAACTGGTTTCCGCGTATCCGATCATACGTTTGAAAAAAGCTCCTACCGTGGTAACTTCTTAGCCAATGCGATCAATGCGCCGACAGGTAGTTTGTACAGCGGTACGATTGCGATGGGTCTGAATGGTTGGACAAGCCCTAAACCGAATATCGATGCAATGATGGCCAATACCAATCAAAACATCACTAGCTGGACTTACGACCGCAGTGGCTACGGCAAGTTAGAAGAAAAAAACACCGCACTTTACGGTATGTTCAACTTCGAAAAAGAGCAATGGCACGGCAACTTCGGCGCGCGTTATATTGGTACTGATGTAACTGGAACAGGCTACGTATTTGATGGTAGCCCTCAGGCGGCGGGCGATATTGGTAATAATGCTGGCTGGAGTAATAAACTGGCGACACAGAGTGCCAAATATCACGATATATTGCCAAGCCTGAATCTTGCCTACGATCTGAATAAAAATACGATTTTGCGTTTGGCTGCGTCACAAGCGATTACTCGTCCTAATTTTGACAACATGTTCCTCGCCAGCGAGTCGAATTACCAGGATGGCGTCGCAGGTAATGAAACGATGACTTACGGTAGTGTCGCCTTGAAGCCGATGAAATCGACGCAGTTAGATCTGAGCGTTGAGTACTACTATGGTAAAGGCAATTTAATCTCATTGACGTACTTCCATAAAGATATTAATAACTTCATCACCACAGTCACCCAAGTCAATCAGAGCATTGGTGTTGTGAGCCCAGATAGTGGCAAAGATAGCTGGACGGTGAATCATTACGTCAATGCCGGTGGTGGAAAAATTGATGGACTGGAAGCCCAGATCAATCACGCCTTTGATAACGGGTTCGGTGTGGTCGCTAACTACACCTTATCGAATGCAACGGCGCCAGCAAGTAGCTATCAAGATCAGTTGAATGTCTTTACACAGTCGTCAAAAAATAACGTGAACTTGCTCGGATACTGGGAAAGTCCAAAGTATTTTGTGCGTGCTGCTTACAACTGGCGTTCTCAATACATGATTCGTGAAACCGGTTGGTATGGTAATCGTATGCATGACGCCTATGGCACCTTGGATGCAAGTATCGGCTGGAATATCACTGACAAGGTTCGCTTGACCTTGGAAGCGACCAACCTGTTGAAAGCGGATGATATTCAATACGGTGCAGCGGCAACGACGACTACGGTGAAGCCTTCATTGCAAATTGGTTATCCAGCATGGTCTTTCATGGGTGAAACGACATACCGCGTAAGCCTGAGTGCTAAGTTCTAATTGAAGTCTGGTGCGTTAGTTTAGTGTGCTGGTTTAGTGCAATAAATAGCCTGCTAAATAGTCTTCTAAATAGTCTGCTTGCGTCGAGCAGACTATTTAACGCCGATGATTCTACCGGACGTGCACGCTGAAGGTGCTCTAGTCGCTTGGTTTTTTCTTGCGTGTGGCAATAATTTGCGTATTGCCGTTGTTGAAATTGCACCTGAATTTTGGAGTCTTATGGATCCTCTATTTGCCATTCGCATGCCCCCCGTGATTGAATCAGTCACGATTGGTGAGCATCACGCGTTGGTCATCGATGATTTTTTACAGAATCCAATGGTGATGAAAGAGATCGCGGCACGAAGTCAATTCAGCGCCTACCCTGGGGTGCCCGAACGCAAAGGTTATCCAGGCCTGCGTGCCAGAGCGCCTGAAGATTATTCTAGCGCGTTGACGGCATTGTCAGAGCAGATCATCAAAGTCAATTTTGACGTGCCGATTGAATTGGGAATCCGAAAAAGCATTTGTATGTATTCGCTGACGACGACACCACCCGATGAATTAGGACCATTGCAGTGTACGCCGCATTTTGATGCCAGTACGCCGCATCACATGGCTGTGTTGTTATATCTCTGCGATCAGCAACATGGTGGTACCGGGTTTTATCGACACAATGCAACCGGTTTTCAGCAAATTACAGCAGAAAATCGCGAGCATTATCTCGATACCTATTACGAAGAAATGAATGCAAAACGGCCGCTGCAAAGGTATTTTGATGATTCGAATGATCAGTTCACTTTTTTGGGGATGATTCCAGCAAAATTTAATCGTCTCGTTGTCTATAGAGGAAGTTTGTTGCATTCGGCATGTATTAACCCGGCGATCAGCATTAATCCTGATCCGCTGCCCGGCCGTTTAACGGTAAATACTTTTTACGATTTTTAACTTGATGCAGGACGTTTTTACGTCGGCATTGCGAACATCGGATTCAGGGTTTTGGTTTATCAGGTGTTTTTTTTGGGACTTGTTCGTCGGATGTCAGGACAGTTTATCGACAAAAAAACAGGTGAGAAGACGGTCGCTGTTGGCGCGTCATTTCTTTCATTTAAGACCAGTAGTAACCATTAGTAACCAGTGGTAATCACTGGTAATGAGACATAGAAAAAGATGTGCAGCAGCCTGGTCTTTCTGATGTTTTGTGAGCGTTGAGAACGCATTGCGTATGGAGAGTATCGGGCTGGAATTGAACCGCAATAAAAAGTAAAGAGGTATGCATCCTTCGTCTCAATTCGATACAATACCACTTAAATACCTATTGACAACCACTACTAATAAACTTTACAGTGAAGACCTTAAGTTTAACAGAACTTCATTTGTAAATTATGTTTCCGATAATTTGCACGTAATTAATATATTAATGAATAATTCATCCACCTCACAGCTAGATTTGGCCGTTTCAAAAAACACGACGCAAGACGAAAAGGCGTCAGCGATCACCTTTCTGATTGGCGTGGACGGCGGCGGTACTGGCACGCGAGTGGTGTTAGCTGATCGCAATGGGATAGAATTGGCTCGTGGCGTCGGCGGTCCATCTGGTCTGGTACATGGTCGACAAAATGCGTGGAATACGATTTTGAGTGCAATGAAGGACGCTTTTAAACTAGCGGGACTGGATTTGCCGGCATTGTCGTCATTGGCGATAGGTTGCGGTTTGGCGGGCGTGAATAATGTGCAATGGGCCGAGGAATTCATATCCTTGAATCCTGGCTTCGCGACGCTGGTCGCCGAGACCGATGCCTACACCACGTTGGTGGGGGCGCACGCGGGGCAGCCTGGTGTTGTGATTGCCCTCGGAACCGGTAGTGTTGGTGAAGTATTGCAGGCTGATGGTCAGCGCAGGGAAGTCGGTGGTTGGGGCTTTCCTGTGAGCGATGAAGCGAGCGGTGCATGGCTGGGAATGCAAGCCGTCAATCACTTGCAACGGACACTCGATGGTCGCGCCACCGTGAATCCATTTTCAGTGGCGGTTTTAGCACATTGTGGCGGTGACAAAAATGCTGTTTTTGACTGGCTGGCAAGTGCAAATCAAACCCGCTATGCAGAGCTGGCACCATTGGTGATTCGCTTTTCGACTGAGGTTGAGGTCGCACGCAATATTATGCTGGCAGCAGGTCGCGAAGTGCAGGCAATGGCAACCGCGTTGGATTCAAGCGGACAGTTGCCAATCGCTTTGTGCGGCGGCCTGGCGTCGCCATTAAGCTATTATTTACCAACGGAATTGCAGCAACGAATACAGAAGCCGCAGGGTGATTCTGCGAGTGGCGCTTTGATTTTGATTCAACATCATTTGCGAAATAAATAACAACTTCATCTGCAAAAAATATAAAACAGAGAGACAAAACATGCTGGCACAATTGAACGATTTTAAGCCTGATAGCGATAGTTCTACGCCTTTGTATCTACAACTGGCAAATAAGCTAGCCAATGGAATTCATAGTGGACAGTGGCAACCCGATGAGGCACTGCCTTCTGAACGTATGTTGTCGGAGGTGCTGCAGATTTCCCGCGTGACTGCACGCAAAGCGATTGATATGCTATGCGAACGCGGCTTACTGACCCGTAAGCATGGCTCCGGTACTTACATTACACCGAAGCTGGAACAGCCGCTGTCACGCTTAACCAACTTCAGTGAAGAACTGCGTCAACGCGGTTTTGTACCGGGGTCGCGCTGGATATCGCGTGAAACCGGGATTGCATCACCAGAAGAAATTTTGTCTTTAGGCTTGTCACCCAATACGGTGGTTTCAAGACTCAAGCGTTTGCGTACTGCAGATAATGTCGTGATGGCGATCGAAAGTACGACCGTACCAGCGATGTATATGCCAAATCCTAAATTGGTTACTGATAGTTTGTACGGCTATCTGGAATCACACAATGTCGCACCGACCCGTGCGCTCCAGCATATCCGCGCGGTGAATGCGACACCGGAACAAGCGAGACTGGCGGACATCAAGCAGGGGGCGGCAATGTTGTTCATTACCCGTGTTGCCTACTTGCCAAATGGGTCTGCGATTGAACTGTCACATTCGTATTGCCGTAGCGATTATTATGACTTCGTAGCGGAGTTGTTCAGATGAGTTTGAATCAACAATTGCAAGGAAAAATCCTGACGCCGGACGGCTGGATTGTTGGTGATATTCAGTTTGCTGACAGAATTGAGGCAATTCATCAGCGTGATTTGTCTGCCGACCCAGATTATTTTATTCTGCCAGGTTTCGTTGATTTGCATGTCCACGGCGCTGGCGGCAAAGACACCATGGAAGCTGGTGATGCCGTGCAAGTGATTGCGCGGCAACATGCGCAGCATGGCACCACGAGTTTACTCGCGACGACCATGACAGCGCCGATGGCCGATATCGAAGCCGCATTGCGTGCGATACAGCCATCGATCACAGAGCGTCCTCAGGGAGCGGCGCGCGTTTTGGGTGTGCATCTGGAAGGGCCATATATCAATCCAGGTAAGCTGGGCGCTCAGCCTGATTTTGCCGATATAGGTTCGTTGGCGCAAGTAAAGCATCTGGATGCCATCGCGCCGATTAAATTGATCACTGTTGCGCCAGAAATGGCGGGGCATTTGCAATTGATCCGCGAGTTAAGTGCGTTGGGCATGCAGGTGCAAATTGGTCATACGTTGGGAACCTATGAAGAAGGTGTGGCGGCATTAGACAACGGCGCTAAAGGATTTACGCATCTGTATAACGCGATGTCACGTCTCGATCACCGTGCTCCAGGTATGGTCGGTGCGGCGTTAGCACACGCCGAATTTTCTGAAATTATTCCTGATTTATTACACGTTCATCCCGGTGCAATTAAGGCGGCGATGCGCGCGATTCCTCATTTATATTGCGTTACTGATTCTACGGCTGCTTCAGGCATGCCTGACGGTCAATATATGTTAGGTCGTCAGATTGTGCATAAATGTCTGGGCGGTGTTCGCCTTGAAGATGGCACTCTCGCTGGCAGTACCCTGACCATGGATCAGGCCTTGCGCAATTTAGTCAGTATCGGACTCGACCTTGAAGACGCTTCTAAGCGAGTTTCTACGTATGCCGCTGATTATCTCGGATTATCTGAACGTGGCCGCTTACAAGCGGGTGCGTTTGCCGACCTCGTTGTGCTGGATCGTCAGCTCAACCTCATTGCCGTGTATGTAGAAGGAGAAAAGATTGACCTCGCAAATGCTTAAAGAAGCGTGTTCCTCAGGGGAACGTGTCGCTTATCAATTAACACAAGAACGTGATCGCTACGCGGAGCTCGGCGCGCATTTGCGTGCTAATCCGCCGTCCGCCGTGGTGACGGTCGCTCGCGGTAGTTCAGATCACGCGGCGAACTACGCCGCCTATCTGATTATGCAGCGCTTGGGTCGTATCGTCGCCTCCTTGCCAATGTCATTGATCACTTTGAATAAAGCGCCGTTGTTGGCAAAAGATGCATTGGCGATTGCCATTTCGCAGTCGGGTCAAAGCCCCGACGTGGTTGAGCCGATCTCTTATTTCTCGCAAGGTGGCGCAACGACCGTTGCTCTCGTCAATGATGCGACTTCACCATTGGCGCAAGCTGCACAATGGACGATGCCTTTGCATGCCGGCCCTGAATTAAGCGTGGCTGCAACAAAAAGTTTTATCACATCACTGGTTGCTGGTGCGCGCCTCGCTGGCCATTGGCAAAATGATGCCGCATTTTTGGATGCCATCGAACAATTGCCTGAAGCCTTGAATGCAGCCACCAAATTGGATTGGTCGCCCGCATTGGATGTGCTGACACCTGCACAACGCATTATGGTAGTAGGGCGTGGTATCAGTTTCCCGGTTGCGCTCGAATCGGCGTTGAAGTTCAAAGAAACATCGGTGATTCAGGCGGAAGCGTTTAGTGGCGCAGAAATTAAACACGGCCCGATGGCGCTGATTCATGATGGTTATCCATTGTTAATTTTTGCAACCCGTGGCCCTGCACAAGATGGCTTGATCAAATTGGCCGAAGAAATGCGTGGTCGTGGTGCGAATGTGTTGCTAGCTGCACCGGACAACATTAAAGAGCGCAATCTGACCTTGCCTGTGGCAGCGACACCTGATCTCGATCCTATCGTTGCTATCCAGGCGTTTTATGTGATGGCAGCACATTTGTCAGTCGCACGTGGTCTTGATCCTGATAAGCCACGTCATCTGAGCAAAGTGACTAAAACGAATTAAACCGGCCCGTTGTTGTCAGTTTGAATTCAAATTTTTTTAATGTTTAAAAATATACTCCCCTTAGTATAAAAAAATATCCTAATAAAGGCATTGATTAGATGGTTGTTTTTTTAAAAAATGTGGGGAGTATATTTAATACCTGCTTTTTTGCAGAGAATGATGCCAATCGCCAGCTGGTATTGCGCAAATCTCTGCAACAAATCCTGATGTGCTTCTTGTTGCTATTTGCTGTTCAGCAGCCAGCGTGCGCGGTGCAGAAAATTGAATTCTGGACCATGAGTCTGAAGCCAAAATTTATTCCCTATTTTCATGATCTGGTGCGTGACTACGAGGCTACTCATCCTGGCGTCTGGATTGAGTGGGTTGATTTTCCGTGGGATATTTTGCAGCTGAAATTAATTACGTCAATCGCTGCTGGCAAACCGCCCGCCCTGGTCAACCTGAGCGTGCCTTGGGCCGAAGAGATGGCGCGGGATGGCTTACTTGAACCGCTAGATGCCTATTTGACGGCACCAGGCCAGCTTAATCCCTACACCGATGCTGCGTTGGCAGATTTGCGTTTCAATGGCCAAGTGTACGGATTTCCGCATTACAGTAACGTTAACGTCATCGCGTATAACCGACAGCTATTGTCAGCAGCCGGCATTACTGCGGCGCCGAAAAATATGGATGAGTTATTGGCCTTGGCGGTGCAAGTTGCGGCAAAAACCGGCAAGCCGGGTTATGCGCCCGCTTTAGGGAAAATCGACGGTTTCATGATGCAGCAAGGGCTGGATTTGATACGCAATGGCAAAGCGGTATTTAACTCGCCGGCGCACGTTGCATTGATCAAAAAACTTGCTGCAACGTACAAAGCGAATGGTTTTTTAAAAGATAAATTATTTGCTGAAGATAATTTTCCGGCAGTCGTCGATGCTTACCTCGGTGGACGTTTGGCCGTGATGGTCAGCGCACCCACTGCGATTAAACGCATACAAACCGATGCGCCTGACATTTATGCGCAAACGGGTATTTTTCCTATGCCCCCAGGCCCAACAGGTATCAATGATGGTGGGTGGATGTTTCACTTCGCGATTCCAAAAGGGGTGAAGTCGCAAGATTTGCCAGCAGTCGCTGAATTTGCCCGTTATCTGACTGGTGATCAAAATCAATTGGCGTTTGCCCGCTTGGCTGGTGTTATGCCAACCACCAAAAAAGCGCTGGCAAATCCGTATTTTAAACAGTTGCCGACGAATGTAAGCGCGGCAGAATTGGCCTCTGCAGTGGCTGCTAATTCGATGAATTCCGCACGTAGTTTGTATGTTGCCGGCATCGATGATTACGATGAGTTACGCCGCTTTTTAGTGAAGGCCGTAGAGGCAAGCGTAACCGGCAAAGCCGACGTGCAAACTGCGCTAGACGAAGCCGTTACGATCTGGAATAAAAAATTAGCCAAGGTGCATAGGCCATGAAACATTCCCAAGTTGGCAATCAACATCATTCTAAATTAGCCTATGGTTTTTTAGCACCAGCATTACTTTTGCTGGCGGCTTTTTCATTTTGGCCAGTATTTTATGGCTCGTATCTAAGCTTCACCGATTTTAGTTTGATGCGGACGACCCACTGGGTTGGGCTGGAAAATTATCAGGCTTTGTTTAGTAATGAGATGTTTTTAACCGGGCTAAAAAATTCATTGCTATTTTTATTGGTGGTGCCATTCACACAGATCGGTGCAATCAGTTTGGCGGTATTAGTTAACAATCAATTGCCAGCGATACGTTGGTTTCGGGCGGCCTATTATGTGCCCGTGGTGACGACCGTTTCAGTGGTCGGCATTATGTGGGGTTTTATGTTTCATGAGCAGGGCACTTTAAATTATGTGCTCTTGCAATTGCATTTGATACGTGCGCCTTTGGGTTGGTTATCTGATGACGCCTTAGCCTTGTTTGCCATCATGTTTGTGTCGTTTTGGCGCGGCTTAGGTTGGTATATGGTGATGTATCTGGCGGCCTTGCAATCGCTGCCTTCTGAGATGCAAGAAGCGGCGATACTCGATGGTGCCAATCGCTGGCAACGCTTCTGGCGCATTACGGTGCCGATGCTGTACCCAACCATCATGGTGTGTAGCATTATGTCAGTATTGGCGGCATTAAAGGCGTATCAGGAAGTCGATGTATTGACGCAAGGTGGGCCAATGAACTCTACTTTCACAGCTTTGTATTATGCGTATGATCAAGGCTTAAAGCATTTGAAATTGCCCCGCGGTCTGGCAGCGAGTTTCGTTGTGTCTGTGTGCTGCATAGGGATCGCATTTGCGTGTCTGAAATACCTGAAGCCGAGGCATCGCGAATGAAAATCAATCGCCAAAAAATCTTAACACTATTGTCGCAATATCTTATTTTAAGCGTCATTGCGGTGATTTGTATTTTCCCTTTCTGGTGGACATTGGTCGTCGCTATTTCTACCAAAGGTAATGTGTTTGAGTTCCCGCCCACATTCTGGCCGCAAGCGATATCGATTGATAATTTTGTCGAAGTATTCCGTGTCATTCCGATACTGGCGTTTTATAAAAATTCTCTGCTGATCACGGTGGCGACGGTCATCGGTAAATTAGTGATTTGTTCGCTCGCTGCTTATCCCTTATCGCGGATGGAGTTTCGTGGCAGTAAGTTGATACTCGGCATCATTCTGGCGACGATGATTTTGCCGTCGGAAGTGAATTTTCTGGTGAATTTTATTAGCATGACTAAACTAGGTTTAGTCGATACTTACACGGGCGTGGTATTGCCGAATCTGGTGACTGCGGTCTCGATTCTTTTGTTAAAGCAGGCGTTCGATGAAGTCCCACAAGATTTGCTCGATGCAGCGCGGGTAGATGGTGCGACCGAATGGACGATTTTTTATCGCATCGTATTGCCGTTGATAACGCCCTGGCTAGCGACAGTTGGTATTTTGACGGCGGTAGAAGCCTGGAATGAATATATATGGCCTTCGATTATTATTGCGAAGCCCGACGATTTCCCTTTATCGGCCGGTGTTTTATATTTACGTGGCACTTATGGTAGCAGTACGCGGGTGATTGCCGCGGGAACAATTTTGACAGTCGCACCAATTCTGGTCGCCTTTTTATTTACTCAGCGCTTTTTTATGCGCGGTATGGATGGAGCAGTGAAATGACGCAAGACAAACAGTATGTGATGAGCCTTGATGAAGCACGACAACTGGCTGGCCAGTTGGTGATGATACGGATGCCAATCACCAGTCTGGATGAGGTATCTGCACACTATTTGAAGCAACATCACATTCGTGCGATTTGTCTTTTCCGAGGCAATATGACCGATGAAATTCAACTCAAAAAATTGACGGCTGATTTACGTGAAGTAATGGGCGCAGAGTCGTTGATCGCTATCGATCAGGAAGGCGGTGCCGTGGTTCGTGCAACATGGGTGCCACAACCACCGGCGGCGATGTCGCTTGGTGCTAGTGATGATCCTGAATTATGTTACCAGGTAGGTGCTGCAGTCGCTCGCGGTGTGAAAGCGCTAGGTTTTAACTGGAATTTTGCACCAGTCCTGGATTTAAACAATAACGTCGATAACCCGGTTATTTCTGAACGTTCTTTTGGCTCAGATCCACAGCGTGCAAGTGAATTGGCGTTGGCATGGATGGATGGCAGTTTGTCTGAGGGCGTTGCCTGTTGCGTTAAACATTTTCCTGGTCATGGCGATACGAATGTTGATTCACACCGCGATTTGCCAACGGTCGATAAAAGTCTTGAACAACTGCAAGCATTGGAGTTAGCACCATTTCAGATTGCGGTGAGTCGTAATGCGCCTGCGATGATGACAGCGCATATTGTTTATCCCGCACTGGATGCGGACAATCCCGCCACCATGTCCAAACCAATTTTGACTGGTTTATTACGCGATCAATGGAATTATCAAGGTGTGGTGATTACCGATGGTATGGATATGCATGCGATTGCTGGTCGCTACGGTGTTGGTAATGCCGCTGTAAAAGCCTTGCTTGCTGGCGCAGATTTGGTGATGGCGTTGGGAACCACAGAAACGCAAATCGAGACGCTTGAGGCATTAACCGAAGTGATCGCCAGTGGTCAGGTCACAAGAGAGGACATTGCACAACGTTTGGCGCGGGTGCGTGCGTTGACCGATGCTTATCCTTGTGGATCAGCTGCATATCAATCAGATATGGCAGATCGTATTTTGATGTCTGCCGCCTGGAAGCGTGGTTTAACGACGAGCGGAAATGCAACAGCACCCGCTAAGGGTAGCAAAGTACGTCTTGTTATCAGCGCCGACGTCGTGAGTGACGGTGTGTCGGAAGCCGGTATTCCTGCTGAAAAAGTAAGTGCTATGTTGAGCAGTTTATATGACGTAGAAACCGTGTGTTTTGATGATGCCGATAGTTTTGACTGGCGCGCATTACCGCACGATGAGCGTTTCGTGATTCTGGCGTCGACTGTCAGGATTCGTTACAGCCAACATGTGCGCGACACGTGGAAGCCTGATTTGCACCTTGTCTTATGGAATCCATTTCAGATGTTAGATATCCAGTCGCCCGCGTTAATGACTTATGGCTTTGCGCCACCAGCGGTGGATGCTGCTCGTGCATGGTTTGCTGGTGAAATTAGTGCTGATGGAAAAATCCCCGTGCATGGTTTTCATTAAGCATCCGTAAGGAAATTAATCAAGCGACCAATCAAGCGACCAATCAAGCGATCAATCAATCGTACGAACATGAAGGTCGCGGATCACGAAATAAATTCGCGCATTGTGAACCTTTATGTTTAACGATCAAGAAGAAAAAATCAGAGACAAAATATGGCCGATGTCAAACTGCAACAGCTCGCCAAATCCTATGGCAAGAATCAAGTATTAAGACAGATTGATTTGCATATTCAGAATGGCGAGTTCATGGTCTTCGTAGGACCATCCGGATGCGGAAAATCAACGCTGCTTCGTATGATCGCCGGGCTGGAATCCATCGATGAAGGCGAGCTTTTTATTGGCGGTGTGAGATCAAATGACATTCCGCCTGCACAACGCGGTTTGGCGATGGTATTTCAATCCTATGCACTGTATCCGCATATGACGGTCTTTGAAAATATGGCGTTTAGTCTTACCTTGTCAAAAATGTCTAAGGCGGAAATCGCAAGTACTGTAGAGAGAACCGCTGAGGCACTGCAGATTACACATTTGCTGGAGCGTAAACCACGGGATTTATCGGGTGGACAGCGGCAGCGGGTAGCGATTGGTCGTGCCATCGTACGCCAACCAAGTTTATTTTTATTTGACGAACCTTTATCCAATCTGGATGCCAGTTTACGGGTACAGATGCGGATCGAGCTGAGTAAAATGCATAGAGAGTTACAATCGACGATGATTTATGTCACGCATGATCAAGTAGAGGCCATGACATTGGGGCAACGTATTGCCGTGTTTAATGGCGGTATCATTGAACAGGTAGGTACGCCATTAACCCTGTATGAACATCCTGCCAATGTGTTTGTGGCTGGCTTTTTAGGGACGCCAAAAATGAATTTATTGGCAGCGACCGTTATGGATGCCGAACGACAAGGGGTTCTGGTACAGTTGGCGGATGGCTGCTTATTGCAAATTCAGGTAGATGGTAGATCATTGCGCATTGGTGACCATGTCACGGTAGGTATTCGGGCAGAGCATATTAAGCTTGAAGACACGACACAAACGTCGACAAATCGCTTACAAGTCGATGTTAATTTTGTTGAGCATTTGGGTGATAGTTGCATTGTGTATGCGAATTTTCCGGGGGCTGAAAATTTATTTGCTGCGAAGTTTTCAGCCGAAATTCCTCAGCTTCGTCCGTCGCAAAAGTTGACGCTGTATGCTGCCGCTGAGCACTGTTATGCGTTCGATACAACGGGCAACGCCTTACCACGCCTGTCGGCATTGTCAGCACGCTAAGCGACCATGAGCCTGCCTTCAACTTCACGAAGTGCCAGCATCGACGTGTTTCGTGGCATGACGATTTTGCTCATGATTTTTGTCAATGATTTGGCGGGCGTAGCGGGGATACCTTCGTGGCTCAAGCATATGCCGGCGGACGTTGATGGTATGTCGCTGGCAGATGTGGTTTTTCCAGCGTTTCTATTTATCGTTGGGCTTTCCCTGCCATTGGCATTAAAACAGCGTCAGCAATCTGGTGCAGGGCGTTCACTGTTGATGTCGCATCAAATACGCCGTTCTGTGTCATTAATCATCATTGGTGTCATGATGGTGAATGCAGAGGATGGTTTTACGCAGAGTGCGATGCCGATTTCGATTCACTTATGGTCTGCGTTGATGCTATTGGCAGTCGTGCTGGTTTGGCATATACGTTTTAAAAACATACCGCGATTCAGTCGGGTTCTAAGTAGCATAGGTGTGTTATTGCTACTGAGCTTCGCTCTGGTTTATCGAAGTGGTGAGAATGGATTGTCAGGGCTGCAGCCGCAATGGTGGGGCATACTTGGGCTGATTGGATGGTCTTCCCTCTTTGCTGGCATGGTGGTGATTTTTTTCGGTGCTTCTTTACCACTTGTATTGTTTTCTAATGTGATTTGTCTTGCTGGGTTCGTCGGCTTGCAGCCTGATTATCTTTCATCATTTTCATCATTTTCATCAGCTTTTTCGTTATCTTCTCTATCAAATGATCGTGTACTCCATTTTTTAAGCGATCAGGCGAATCAGTTCACTCACGTGATGCTGGTCATGGCAGGCGCTGGAGTGTCGCAGTTGTTATTTAGTTCGCAGGCCAGCTCACCAGCGACTTCACAGGCGACTTCACAGGCAGCACAACGTCAGCGTGCCGGGCTCTTGGCTGTGTGGTGTATTGCTGCATTCTTGATCGCCATGGGTTTGCATCTCGTTTTTCCTATATCAAAAATTCATGCAACCCCGAGTTGGGCGTGGTTCTCGATCGCGATCTGTAGTTCGGTGATGTTGTTGCTGTATGTGGCGATCGACGTGTTGCAATGGCGGTCCTGGTATCAATTCCTCATGCCTGCCGCACAAAACTCTTTATTCATTTATCTGCTGCCATTCTTCATTTATAGCGTTTCCGAGTATTTCCAGCTAGTGTTAGTGCCGGTGTTACGCCAAGGGGCGCTTGGGATGCTATGGAGCATTTTTTATGTAGCGCTCATGATTGCCATGATCAAGCTATTCAATCGACTGGGATTGCGTTTAAAATTATAGTGTAATTGTATTAATAATTATCACTAATTCATCGACGTAGTTCGTATTTTTTGAACATTTCCAGGTAGTCAATTGACATGCTTTCATCGCTGATTTTGTCAGCTTAGTAATGAAATTACGTCATCGGGACTCCATTCTGTTATCGATGAGTACCTATTCCAGATCAGATACTGCCTTTTCTATTGAGAATTGCTGTCGTCTTAATGGCAATTTATTGCTTGCTCATGTAATGTACTGAATTGATCAGGATTATGGGATGAGACCACAATTTTTACGTCTTATTGAATGTTGCGCGCAGAGCGGCTATGACGTTATCTTGTTCCTATTTTGCGCTGGGCGATTTGGTTAGCCAGTGCAAAGCAGGGACAAGCAGGGTTGTCATAGCCATTAGAGTTTGTCGCGTGGCGCATTATTTTGAGCGAAGGTCATTTTGGTGGGATTAAAAAGTCACACCAACCAGCATGTCTGAATGAGATAAATAACTTCCTGAAACTTTAAAGTACCTGGGTTTGCAATGAGATTGTCATTACGTTGGAAATTAGTGCTGGGCAGTGTATTGATCGAAGTGGCGATGCTGGGTTTTTTAGTTTCCAATAGCTTACGCCTGAATCAAGAAACCATGCTGCAATTGGTCGATCTTCGTTTGAGAGAAGTATCGGTGTTATTGAATACGTCGGTGACGCCGGCAATGGCACAGCACGACGTGGCTACCATAAACGAGGTATTTCGTGCCAGTCGCCGTAAGGACGGGATCGTCTATTTTTTACTTTTTGACCGCAGCCAACATTTAATTGCCGCCAATGGTTGGGACGGTGAAGCCCCAACGGATTTGCATGATTTTCATATTGCCAGTAGCACGACACGCATTGATGCCCGCCTTCCGGTGACATTGAATGGTATGCCCTATGGCGACTTGCTATTTGGCGTGAACACGCAATTTGTCAAAGATGCCCGCGATCGCTTGTTGAATGAATCTGTTTTAATCGCGACGATCGAGATTTTGATTTCTTTTATTTGTATAGCCCTCCTTGGGACTTGGTTGACACGTAACCTGAAGCGTTTAGAAGTATCTGCTAACGCGATTTCCAGAGGTGAATACGGGCTGCGTATTGCGCACACTGGTAATGATGAAGTTGGCGGTGTTGGACGTGCGCTGAATATTATGGGAGAGCAACTGGAACGCGATATTCTGGCGCTGAAACATAGCGAGCAACAACAGCGAGCAACCGCTGAGCGTTTGCAGTCGGTGTTTGAAGCAGTACCTGACTACCTGACATTAAGCCAGTTAGAAAGCGGGATGATTGTCTATGGGAATGCTGGTTTTGAAACCATGACTGGATACACCCGCGCAGAAGCGGTCGGCCAGACCAGCATCAAAATGGGTATTTGGCTGGATATAGAAAATCGAAAACGTTGGGTAAAATCGGTATTTGCCAATGGTTTTATTAGCGACTTCCAGACATCACTTTCCACTAAAGATGGCAAAATTAAAGCAATCTTGCTGTCGGCTAAATTATTGGATATTGATGGTGTTCCCCACATCGTCACGATCTGCAAAGACATTACGGAGCGGCTCGAATCAGAGATTAAAGTGGAGATGGGACGGCGTAAACTGCAGGCTGTACTTGATGCGGCGTCAGAAGTATCCATCATTGCTACCGATGTCTATGGCAAAATTACCATGTTCAATAGCGGCGCGGAAAAAATGTTGGGCTATAGCGCAGAGGAATTTGTTGGTCGCATAACACCAGCACCATTTCACGATAAGAAGGAATTAAGCGAACGCAGCCGCCAGTTGTCAAAGCAGTTTGGCCGGCATATATCAGGCATTGAAATTTTTACGGCAGTGGCGATACAAAATGGTTCTGATGTCAGTAACTGGACTTACATTCACAAAAGCGGAAAGCGTATCAATGTATCACTGGTAGTCACGACGATGCGCGATGAATTTGAAAATGTCGTTGGCTATCTTGGTATCGCACGAGACATTACGCCACAAGTCGAAGCCCGGGCAGCTTTGCGCCAACTCAATGACGAGCTGGAGCTACGGGTCAACGAGCGTACAGCTGAATTGAAAAAGGCTAACCTCGACCTGGCGTTAGCGATGGAAAAATTACAGCTGGCGCAGGATGAATTAATTCGTTCGGAAAAACTGAAGGCGCTTGGCAATATTGTCGCGGTGGTCGCGCATGAACTTAATACGCCAATCGGTAATAGCCTGACAGTTGCCACAACCTTACGTGAAAAGACGACGTCGATTAATCAATTGTTTGCAAATGGCGGTTTGCGTAAGTCGACTTTAAGCGACTATTTGAGCGAGGCTGATGAAGGTACCAGTATCTTAATTCGTGCTTTACATCGTTCCAGTGATCTGGTGAACAATTTTAAACATGTTGCGGTGGATCAGGTAACTGACCAACGACGTCCCTTCGATTTATATGACATTATTGTTGACGTTGCTGCTGTTCTGAGTCCGATGCTGCGTATGACACCATTCCGTTTTACTTTTGATGTTCCGCAGGGGATTTTGTTGGACAGCTACCCAGGCCCATTGGAGCAGATCGTGACCAATCTGATTAACAATTCGGTAGCGCATGCATTTGACGGTAAAGATCAAGGTGAAATGCATTTAACCGCACGACTTTTTGATGAAAAGACCGTACAGATACTGTTCAGCGACGACGGTGTCGGCATAGAAACTGATCATTTATCGCGTATTTTTGACCCGTTTTACACGACAAAAATGGGGCGCGGCGGAACCGGTTTAGGTTTGAATATCGTTCACAATATTGCCACCAAAACCTTAGGTGGCAATTTAAATGTGGATAGTTTTTACGGTAAAGGCACTGTATTTACTCTTAATATTCCATTGCATGCCCCAACGTAGTGAGCAACTGCAGTGAGTAACTGCAGTGATCAACTTTAGTAATCAACTGCAGCGGTCAAATGATCTTGTTCGCTTCGACCTGCCCATCATCTGCCTGAGCAAGATCTTCTTCGGGTGTTGCCTGGTCTTTGATTTTGACAAAGCGCGTCAGGATCAGCACTGGTATCGCTGAGATCAAGACCCAGACAAAAAACTGTTTGTAGCCTAGAGCCACCTGGATATCGCCACTGATCATTTTAAAAAACACAAATCCGAGTTGCATGACACCGGTACCCAGAGCATAGTGCGCAGTCTGATATTTGCCGACAGCAACCACTTGCATGATGAACAGAATCAACCCGACAAAACCGAAGCCATAGCCGAACATTTCGAAACTCAGTGCCGTTGCGATGACACTCATGTTTTCAGGCAGAGTGCTACTCAGGAAAAAGAACACAAGATTTGGTACGTTCATCGCCACAATCAACCATGGCAAGGCTCTGCGTAAGCCTAACCAAGAGGCAAAGTAACCACCTAAAATACTACCCCCCAAAAATGCGACGGTACCCGCGGTGCCATACACCACGCCGACTTGATCAGTACTTAATCCTAAACCACCCAGTTCTCTTGCATCGCGTAAAAACAAGGGGCCAATCGTTTGGATTTGGCCTTCGCCAGCACGAAATAAAATAATGAAGGTAATGGCAAGCCAGATTCCAGGCTTTTTAAAGAAGTCGACAATGACATCGAGCAAAGTGGTAAATACACTATGCATCGACGCTTCTGTATTGGTGTTTTTAGTCCCTGGTAGCGCCCAGCTGTGATAAATGCCTAATGCTGTCAGCATCACACCCAGGATGCCAAAAATGATCATCCATGCATGCTGCGCATCCATTTGTTTCTCTAAGTGACCAGCCAGAATGACAAGCCCGCCCAGCGAAATGAATTTGGCGGCATTAAAAAATGCCCCTTGCCAACCTGCGTAGGCAGCCTGCTGCTTATTGCTCAGACTGGCGATATATAAACCGTCTGCAGCGATATCATGGGTTGCTGAGGCAATACCTACCACGCCGAGCAGCGCGATACTCAACGCAAAATACGTTGGCAATTGCAACGATAAGGCAACCAATCCAAGACAGACGCCACCAATGAGTTGAAACGACACGACGATCAGTTTTTTGCTACTCGCAGCTTCAAGGAAAGGGCTCCAGAGAGACTTAAAAACCCAAGCCAAGCCGATCAAGCCAGTCCAACGTGCAATTTGGTCGTTGGGTACGCCCAAGCTCTTGTACATCAATCCTGCGACCAATGCGACTGCATAAAAGGGCAGGCCTTCCGCCAGATATAAAGTGGGTACCCAACGCATTGGATGTGCGCTAACGGTCGTTTTTGTGGTCATAAAGTCGTCTCAAATGTTCAATTTTTTTGATGCTGATCTCAACCTGTCTTCTACACGACGGTGCAAATTAACAGTAGCGATAGCAACGCTCAGATTCAGAACATACTAGTGCAGGATACACAGGTCAACTGGTTTTATATTTGCAATGCCACTTAAGTGCCAGTATCATGGGTTTGTGATTGCAGTTATGGCTATTTTTTACTTGAATACCCTCTAAAGCATCGATAAATTATCGTTTTTCTTTGGATATCATTGATGTTGCATTTTGTCGATTAATCTGTGTTTCTTGATTAACTGGTATGTATGCTAGCCATGCTGTAAAAAGTGCTTCTCTATGGTTGAACTATCGCAAAAAGTGGCAATTGGTATTGCCTGAATACTGAGTTTTAGCTACCTCACCAAGAAATTACCGAAGCGTACATCATTGTTTTTACGCTCTGATTATTCGTATAAAAAATGGAGACAATCCGTGAATCAACAAAAACAAGGTCGTTTTTTATCAGTGGATGTATTTCGCGGATGGACGGTCGCTGCAATGTTATTAGTCAATAACGCGGGCGATTGGGATCATGTATTTCCGTGGCTCGAACATGCTGAATGGCATGGTTGCACGCCTGCAGATTTTATTTTTCCATTTTTCTTGCTGATTGTTGGATTGTCGGTCTCGTTAGCCCTTAGCCCCCAATTAGAGCGTGGCGCAGACGTCAAACAATTAGGATCATCTGTTATATGGCGGGCAGTGCGCTTGTTCGTTTTGGGATTGCTGTTGCATTGGTTTGCAACATGGACCATCGAAGGGCGCGCTTTTCGATTATTTGGGGTGCTACAAAGAATTGGTTTGTGTTTTGCCTTTGCCGGACTCACGGTGTTATACGTGCGTTCATATTTTCAGCGTTGGATCCTGACGTGTCTGATCTTGTTGGCGTCAAGCTTGGCGCTGCTTTCTTATGGTTCCTTAGAGCCAGGAAAAAATCTGGCGGATCTGCTTGATACTTTGCTGTTAGGCCATCTTGCCTATCAGTTTGATCCGTTGACTGGATTTGCACATGATCCTGAAGGGATCTTTTCCACGCTCCCTGCGTTCGCCAGTGTGTTGTTAGGTGTGCAGGCAGCTCATTTCTTGCGGCAGAGTAGACTTTCCGCCTTATATGCGATCGGCGCTGGCTTGTTGGTTGGCGGTTATTTATTATCGTTTTGGCTGCCAATGAATAAGCAATTATGGACCGCGTCGTTTGTTTTGTGGACCAGTGGCGCTGCGTATGTCGTGATCGCATTTCTGCATTGGCTGATTGATCTTAAGCACCTGCCTGCGGTGGGGCGCAGCTTTGGGATTAATTCGATTGCTGCTTATGCTGGTTCATGGATCGCGACCTGCTTGCTCGCGTTCACTGGCTGGGGAGACGAATGGTATCGAAATGTCTTTTACCCACTATTGGCACCGAGATTTGGAGAGAATTTTTCTTCGTTTGCGTTCGCCTTTGCTTTCACCGCTGTGTTTGCCGGGCTCATGCATGGTATGGCGCGTAAAGGCTGGCGTATCGTCATTTGAGTGAAACTGCGCTTTTACACCAAAAGCGCAGCGGATAAGGAGTCTACTTCTTCGTGGTTGTCATTTAAAATTTCTCGCAATGTCGTTTCATTAACATCGAAATCGAAATTGGCAGCAAACTGTTTTGTGTTTAGTCCCATCTCTTCATGTAACGGTGACACAAATGGCGACATTTCATTTGCCAAAATCAGTGTGTCGCCTAAGGACTTTGGCGGTGAAGCAGAAACGCCTTGCCATAGCTGTTCTACCGCATTCATGACATGTGCAGGAATACCTAAATACTTCATGACGCCGCGGCCAATTAAGCGCTCGCCATATTCCGACCATATCTCAGGTTCGCCATCCAAAAGTCCAGGGAATTCCTCAGCACGGGATATTAAATAGAAACCGCCCACCTCATGCACAATGCCAGAAAACATTGCTGTGTCAGGATCGACCTTCGTGATGTATTTGGCGATTACTTGTCCGAGTGCCGCTACATGCGCTGAATGTTCCCATAATTCTCTCGCCTTTTCTTTCAGCAGTGGGTCTCTCACTTGCGTGTTTAGCTGACGAACGACAGTGGCGCTGACTAATGTTCTTATTGTTCGAAAACCAATACGACTAATTGCCATTGGAACATTGTTTACTTCCATTCCAGAGCGATTAAATGACGCGGAGTTCGCCAGGGCGACAGTACGTGCCGAAAGTACCGGATCAGCAATAATGTATTTTGCTGCGGTTTCTAAGTGGCAATCCGGGTTATCGAGGATGCGTTTTAACTTCAGCGTTTCTTCAACATGGGTCGGAAATACCAAATCGCCTTGGCTGGCTTGTTCTGCAATACGTTTATAAATAGCTAAGCGATCCATGATTCAACTCCGGTAAAACAATGTCGACTTCTGATATTGTTAAAAATTGTAAATTATTGTCTTGCGCTTGTACAGAGTAGTATGAAAATTCCATAAAGCAACGTCTTATTTGTTAGTAGGTGTAACAGCGGTTTTAGAGCACCTGCAATTAACGCTTCAATAGAGCAAACGGATGATATGCAGAGGTAAATTGGCCTGGATAATTTGTATTTTTATGGTTTTGTAAAAAAAAAAACAGCGCCGTAGCGCTGTTTTACATAATGAAACATCATTGATTTGACATTAACAAAAGAATATTATTTTGTTGTTGGATTGCCTACGCCCAAATGTTGAATAAAAAAGTTTTCATACTTTTTATGCCACGCCTTGGCTTTGATTGCCCCACCCATTGCATGTTCGCCATCGGGATCAAGGAAAAGATCGACCAACTGTTCTTTGCCGTTTTCAAGCAATGCGCGGTAGACATTCACAGTATCCTGATACAAGACGTTCGGATCTTGCATGCCGTGTACCAACATCAAAGGTTTTTTCAAGCCTGACGTTAATGGCAGCAGCGAGAAGCGGCGAAGGCTGAGCTTACTTCTCTCCGTTTTACCCAGGGTACGACCGGTGTACCAGCTATTGTAGTTTTCCCATTCAGTTGGACCACCACCAGCGATCCCGGCTGCAAAAGTATCAGGGCTGGTGTACATCGCATACTGTGTCTGGAAACCACCAAAGCTCCAGCCAGTCAAACCGATACGTTTGCCGTCAACACCAAAGTGCTGCTGCATGTATTTGGCGAGATCTTCGAGATCTTCCGTTTGCGGCTTGCCTGGCTGTTCCCAGTTCGCATCGCTGAATTTTCGACCGTAATCAGAATGACCACGCGGATCAACTGCCACCGTAACGTAGCCATGTTTCGCTGCCATGTACATGCCAAACAGGTAGGCAGTTGGTTGGAAACTATCTGTTTCGATGATATGGCGCGTTCCCAGTGGGCCACCATAGGTATAAACAATGGCAGGACGTTGGTCAGTTTCTTTCCAGCCCGCAGGCTTAAAAACATAAGCCTGAATCGTATCGCCATGTCGGTTTGGATAGCTGAAACGGGTAGGGTGCATGATATCGACTGCACCCCATAACGGATTGTTACTTTGCGTCAGTGTTTTTACTTTGGCGGTTTTCGTATCAATCAACTTCAGTTCGGGGCGATTAGACCATTGGCCAGCGACGCTCGCTAATGTATTACCTGTCTCTGCCACAGCACTGGCACGATGAAAATCGCCGGCTGTTCCAAGCGCACTCATTGCACCACTCGCCAAATCTACTTTATAGGCATTCATGGCGGCAAAATCGTCTTTGTTTGCCAGCAAAAACATAGACTTACTGTCAGGACTAAAACCGACGATATGATGGGCTTCAAAATCACCTTTCATTATCGGTGTTGCTGCCCCAGTGTCCGTGTTGATCGCATACGGTTGACGGTAGCCTTGTTCATCCAGAATCGCAATCAGTTGTTTGCTGTCAGGGGTAAATTGCGGTGCGATCACATCGACGACTTCATGGCCGACATTGTTGCGACGTTCTAGCACGATACTTGGTTTGCTACTTTCATCTGCCTTGCCCACGTAAATGCGCAATAAGTTCTTCTCACGTTCCCATGTTGCGAAAGTATAGCGACTGCCATCTTTAGCCCATCTGATATCACTCATTTCAAACCAGATGTCGCCGCCTTCATTTGTAAATACGGGTTCTGGCTGGCGTGTACTGCTATCACTCACACGGCGAATGTACAGTGCAGTTGGCAAGACTTTGCGCTTGTCATCCGCTACTTCTCGATCCACTTTTTTAGCTGTCGCGAAGCGGGTGTTGTAATCCATGATTTCGACTTTGCGTTCAGAGGGGGGATTCACTTTGCCCGTCTCTGGGTTAATGTCTGGTGCTTCGGCTGAAATCGCCATCCACTGTTTGTTTTCACTCAAAACGGTATGGGTGATTTTATATTTCTTGTCAGCATCATCCGGATGAATTAATTCACGATTTAACTGACGGATGCCGCTATTGTCAAAATTAGCACTGTACAGGCATTTTTCATCCATATAGATGTAGCCTTTATCGTCGGCGTTGTAGGCGACGATACGTTCCGCTTTATCGGTTTGCGTCAGGCGTTCGAGCTTACCGCTGTCTGCGATCAGACGGAATAAGTCACCGCGGTATTCAAAAATGAGTTCATTCTTTTTGTTAGCCCAGACTAAATTTTCGATGCCTGGATAGAGGTCGCCAGGCTTTAGTTTTTCTTTTTCTGCTTTCTTTTTCAGCGCATCGCGCAATTCCCAGACTTCTTTTTCGGCATCGGCTTTTACATCTTTTGCATCTTTTGCATCCTTGCCGTCTTCTTTTTTATCGTCTTTCTTTGTACTTGCATCTGCGACGCTGGCAGTGTTGGCTGAAACCGCCGCTGCCGCTGCTGCTGCTTTCTCTTTGGCGGCTTCAGCGTCTGCCTCTGCTTTTTTAGCCGCTTCTTTGGTTTTCTTTTCTGCAAGTTCCAGCTTTATTTGTGCCAGATCTGCGTCTTCCCATTGTTTCAGATTGACATTATCGCCGCGCAAATACGCCGCCTGGGCTTCTGCTTTAGCCTGACGTTCAGCTTCTTCTTTGTCTTTTTGCTTGGCTTTTTTGTCAAAGCGATCCCACACCTCAGGCGCATCATAGGCCTTCATCACTGCTGGTGATGTAATGCGTTTGGTGTTGCCAGTTTGCGTATCGTAGACATACAAGTCCGAACCTAATTCGCCGAAAGGATTCCAGGCGTAAGCAAGATAGCGTCCATCGTGACTGAAGTGCAAAAGTTTTGCCTGCTGACCTGTGTACGATTTAGCGCGGAACAACTGCTCTAACGTCAGCTCGGCAGGTGCAATCTTCATCACGCTGTTGGCAGTATTTGTTGGTGCGGATACTGCCGCAGCTGCAGTCTGTTGTGTCAGGCTGACCATCGTGCCGGCGCAAGCCAGTGCAATACTCAGAGTGATCATTTTGGGGGACATGGGAGAGCTCCTGGAGTTATTTTTATGAATACTTATTTTCATGGACCTGCACAAATTCGCCGACCATTTTGTTGGTTCATCGTCGTAGATGAAGTCCATTTTTAATGACACAGGCATTTGAAAACGAACAAATCTGCTGCTAATTTCATCATTCTTACATTGAAACTCTTAAGAATTGTCTCTGTGGAAACTTATTTTCAACTGGATTTCAAATCAATAGCCTGAAAGTACGCTGTATTGACCGAAGTTATTGATTTTAAGTTCCTCTGCGTGAAATGAAAAGTGGAAAAATATTTTCATTTATTAATGAGAATAATTAATGAAAATATCGTAGGCATGCCGATTTCTTTTCTATCGCAATAAAAAAGTTGAAATTATTTTTTTATTATGTATAGTGATGTGGTGTGCTGGTTATGTATATCACTACATTTGTGATTAATAATGGTAACTAATTACGGTGATTAATTACGGTGATTAATCATGTTGATTAATCGTGTTAATTATTCGTGTTAATTATTCGTGTTAATTAATCGTGTTAATTAATCACGGTGATTTTTTGCAAGAAGGAGAAAAGGTATGTCCGTAGACTGGAACGACCAATCGCCGATTTACCGGCAATTGAAGCAAAAAGTTCTGTCGATGATTCTCGATGGGATTTTAAAGGCTGGTGACGCTTTGCCCTCGGTGCGCCAAGTGGCAAGCGACTATCAAATTAACCCGATCACGGTGTCCAAGGCATATCAAGAATTGCTGGATCAAGAATTGGTTGAAAAGCGTCGCGGGCTAGGCATGTTTGTGACTGACAATGCTTATGCAAAATTACTCGCTTCTGAGCAAGATCAATTTATGAAAGAAGAATGGCCAGCGACGTGCGAACGTATCCGTCGGCTGGGTTTAACGATGAGCGATCTGATGCCTGCGCTTACTTCATGCACTAATGTATCAGAAAATACATCAGAAAATACATCAGAAAATACATCAGAAAATACTTCAGAAAATGCATCCACAAACCGACAAGGAGAATAATAATGAACGCGGTAGTTTCAGCAAAACAACTACGTAAAACCTATGGCAAACAACTTGCGGTAGACGGGATTAGTTTTGATATCCCGGTAGGACGTATCGTCGGCTTAATCGGTCCAAACGGCTCCGGCAAAACCACGACTTTAAAAGCGATTTTAGGACTGACGTCGTATGAAGGTGAACTTAGCGTGCTGGGTTTTAATCCTTATACGCAACGTGACGCCTTAATGGAAGAAATATGTTTTATCGCTGATGTGGCGATCCTGCCCTCCTGGCTCAAAGTGAAAGATGCCGTCGATTTTGTCGAGGGTGTACATCCAAAATTTAATCGCGAAAAAGCACTGCGCTATCTGAGTAAAACCAAACTAACGCCCGACATGAAAGTGAAGTCGATGTCCAAAGGGATGGTGGTGCAATTACACCTGGCGTTGGTGATGGCGATAGATGCCAAATTGTTAGTGCTCGATGAACCCACATTGGGACTAGATATTTTGTATCGAAAACAGTTCTATCAGGACCTGTTGGAAGACTATTTTGATCAAGATAAAACCATCATCATCACCACGCATCAGGTTGAAGAAGTTGAGCATATTTTGACTGATCTGCTGTTTATCCAGGACGGCAAAATCAGCTTAACCGCGAGTATGGAAGAGGTAGAGCAGCGCTTCATTGAAGTCGCGGTGAGCCCGATGCATGTCGAGCAAGCGTTAGCCTTACATCCCATCGATCAAAAGGTGATGTTTGGCAAAAACGTGATGCTATTTGATGGCGTCAATGCCGACTTATTGCAGCCGTTGGGCGATCTGCGTCGACCTAGTGTCGCAGACTTGTTTGTCGCTACCATGAAGGGAACAAAATAATGAAAAATATCACGACGTTAAAGTGGCTCCTGAAGCGCGAAATTTGGGAAAATAAAGTGTTGTTGATATGGTCTAATTTGGTATTGGCCGCTGCAATTTTATTCTTTACGGTTCCGGGAATATTTTGGTTGAGTGAATCCTTAAAAAAAACGGATGGGCCACATGACTTGCAAATAAACGAGTTTGCAACCCAGGTGAGTCACTATTTCACATCAGGCTTGATTTTATTTTCTATTCTGTTGGTCCTTACGATGTACTCCTACGCAACAGCAGCATTCATTGATGAAAGAAAGGATCGTAGTATTTTATTCTGGAAATCCTTACCGATTTCGGATGAATTGACTGTCTTGTCCAAAGTACTTGTTGCACTGATTTTGTTTCCAGTCATGTCGCTGGTCACAATGACGATTACAACGCTCACTGCAATGTTTGTGCTGTGCGTCGCCTATGCGATGCATGGAATAAGTTTGTTCTCTGTGGTTTTTAGCGTAGACAATGTTTGGATGCAAATAGGCCTGACACTGAAATCATTCCCTGTCTATATTACGTGGGCATTGCCAGCAATCAGCTGGATGATATTTGTATCGTCGTTAGTAAAAAGCCGCGCTGGTATGTGGGCGATCCTCATACCGATTGGGCTTTTCGCGATTACCGCATTTATCAATGATATCGTTGGCGCCGCCTTTGTTAAGAACTTTGCTTACGCTGTCTTGTTTCGCGGGATTGTTAGCATCGTCCCGGATTCGTGGAGCTACCATTATTATCTTGAAGAGTATAGTCAAACACTGTCATTCCCAGAGGCAATGCAACATGTCGCACTCAAAGTAGACTTGGCTTCCTGGAAAATTTTTGCTACGGCAGATTTATGGCTAGGTGTTATTGCGGGCGTTGCGATGTTGTTGCTGGCTGTCAGAGTTCGTCGTTCACGTGGTGATTAACGAGTCAAGTTTGGACGAGACGTAGTGCTGGCACTCATGTCTCGTCCGAACATTAAAAAAATTTCCCAAAATATTGCCAAAAGAATGTAAAAAATCCCGAGAAAATTATGATCTCGATGGTCTTACCACCAAGGCGACCCCGGCCAATGCGATTGCCATCCCTACCACGGTCATTGAGGTCAATTGCTCGCCAAACATTGTCCATGCCATCACCGCAGTGACAGCCGGAACCAGATACATATAGCTGGTGACTTTCGTTGCTTCGCCATGTCGTATCAGCATATACAAAACGGAAATGCCGACGCCGGACAAGATAAAAATGGACCATGCCATTGCAATAAAAAAGTGTGGAGTCCACAAAATAGTTTGCGTTTCTAACATTAATGCAAATGGCATCGTGACTAATAACGATGCACCGAATTGAATCACTTGCCCGGTACGCACATCAAACGACGGGCAGGTTTTTTTCTGATAAATCGTGCCAGTGGTCATTCCCAACAATGCCATAGTCGCCAGTGACACGCTAGTCAACGACAAATGCACCACCGATATTTTGTTAGCAACCACCAGACCCACACCGGCGATACCCAATGCCAGCCCCATCCACTGTTTGCCGCGGATACGTTCCCCGATCAGAGGTCCCATAATTGCAGTCAGGATTGGCTGTGTATTGGCGATCAGCGCCGCCACGCCTGCGGGCATACCAAGTTTGACGGCGCACCAGATCCCACCCAAATACACGGCTTGCATCAGCACGCCAGCAATCGCAATCGGCAACCAATCTTTACGCGCTGGCCATGGTGCTCGCATGACCAATGCCAGGGTCAGCATCAGTGCAACCACGCCCACATAGCGCATCGTCAGAAAAGTGAGTGGTTCAGCGTAGGGCAGGCCGTATTTGGCGACAACATATCCTGAAGCCCAAATGAAGATGAAGACCGCTGGTAATGATCGGTGGAGCAAAGAACTTGAGGTTGGCATACTAAAAAAAGTCTCACTAATATTTTTTTGAAAATGAACGTTCAATCGACGTCTTTGTTCATGTTCGCATAAAACCACAGTACGATAGATGAAAAAAAACCTGCGATGCAGAGGCATACGCAGGTTTTTTTTCATGCATTCCGGCGCTGATGCCGGCATTGCGCAGAATTACGCCAGGTTTGCTGCCGCGAAATCCCAGTTAATCAATGCCCAGAAATTTTCCAGGTATTTTGGACGGGCATTGCGGTAGTCGATGTAGTAAGCATGTTCCCACAGATCGCAAGTGATCAATGCAGTGTCTGCTGTTGTCAGTGGTGTCGCTGCGTTCGATGTATTGACGATGTCGAGTGAACCGTCTGCTTTTTTGACCAACCATGTCCAGGAAGAACCGAAGTTGCCGATTGCAGATTTTGTGAACGCTTCTTTGAAGGCGTCGAAGGAACCCCATTTTGCATCAATTGCGGCAGCCAAAGCCCCCGTTGGCGCACCGCCACCGTTTGGTTTCAGGCTATTCCAGTAAAAAGTGTGGTTCCAGATCTGAGCGGCGTTATTGAAAATGCCAGCAGAAGATTTTTTAACGATGTCTTCTAACGATGCATTTTCAAATTCTGTACCTTTGATCAGGTTGTTCAGATTGGTGACGTAAGTCTGGTGATGCTTACCGTAGTGGTATTCCAGTGTCTCTTGAGAAATATGTGGCGCCAAAGCGTCCAATGCATAGGGCAATGCCGGTAGGGTATGTTCCATAGTGCGTCCTTTAGTTGTCTTCAGAGGTGACCGTTGCTGTAACGGCAAAAAATTTACGGTAATTCGGTGCTGCAAAAGGGACATTGTAAGCGTTTGCGCAAAAGCTTGCAGCTCTGTCTCAAGAATTTCAAAAAATCCCGGGGGCCATGTTGTGAGAGTCGAGTCGGTCAGCGCCAAATTGATCAGATTCGGTATCTGATTCCAGGTCGGAGTCTTCTGATTCCAGGTCGGAGTCTGAGTCGGCGTCTAAGTCAGCGTCTAAGTCAGCGTCTAAGTCAGCGTCTAAGTCAGCGTCTGCTGAACGCTGGCGATGCCAATGTCGGCGCTGCCTTGCGCAAGTCTCACCTTTAGTAATGCATTGGCTTGTAATTCGGACGTCGAGCGCAATGCCCGGCCATGCTTGTCACTCACAATAGCGTAACCGCGCTCCAGGGTGCGTTGAGGATTCAGAAGCTCGAGCTGTGTTTGCAGCGCATCCAGACGCTGGCGCTGCTGCTGCAAGCCTTGTTGTTGACTCTGATTCAGACGTCGCTGCCAATCATTGAGCCGCAGTCGTGGTGTTGTTGTGTCTGGGCGTAGTGTATGTAAGCGTTGCTGTAGCTGTTGTAACTGGTGGCGGGCACGCTGCAAGGGGAGCTCGCTGGCCTGTCGTAAATTTTTGGCACTTTGTTGCAAGTGCACGCGTTTTGCCGTGATAGCCGCTTTAGGGCTCAGTAAACGACGCGATATCCAATCAATGGTTTGATTATGATTTGCCAGTTGCCTGTGCATACTGCGTTGCAATTTGTCTTGCTGGCGTTGAAGTTGAGCCAGCCAATCTTGTTGCGGCGTAACAGCCAGCTCTGCCGCTGCAGTGGGTGTTGCTGCACGCAAATCTGCCGCAAAATCTGCGATGGTAAAGTCGGTCTCGTGGCCTATCCCGGCAATCACAGGAATTGGACTGTGGGCAATCGTGCGGGCTACGATTTCTTCATTGAATGCCCATAGATCTTCGATGCTGCCGCCACCGCGACAAACCAATAGCACGTCACATTCTGCGCGCGCTTCTGCAGTTGCAATGGCTTGGGCAATCTTAGCGCCGGCACCGTCGCCTTGCACGGGGGTGGGGTACAAAATGACGGCGACATGCGGTGCACGGCGGCGCAATGTCGTCAAAATATCGCGCAATGCCGCGGCTTGCGGACTGGTGACGATACCGATTGTTCTGGGAAATGTCGGTAAGCGGCGCTTGCGTTCCTGATCGAACAAACCCTCGTGTGTGAGTTGCGCTTTTAAACGTAAAAAAGCTTCGTATAAATTCCCCACACCCGCCCGCCGTATCGCTTCGACGCTGAGTTGATAGTCGCCCCGCGGTGCGTACAGGGTGACGAGTGCCCGAACTTCGACTTTATCGCCTTCTCTTGGTTGAAAGTCGGCATATTGCGCGCGGCCCCGGAACATGACGGCGCGGACTTGGGCGGCACTGTCTTTGAGCGTGAAATACCAATGTCCAGACGCGGCGCGGGTGAAATTGGATATTTCTCCGGAAATCCAGGTCAGCGGTATATTTCTCTCCAATAATTGAGCCACGGCGCTATTGAGCGCCGAGACTGTCATGACAGAGGGCGTGGATATTGAGGTTGGTGAACGAAAGTCAGTATTCATCGGGTAAAAAAGCCAAAAAGCTGTCCACAGAAGCGTGAAATGGTCATCAGAATGTCATCGTCAGCAGCATAAGTCAAAAGAAATGCAAATTCATCATATAAGTCATTGATTTTCATTGTTTTTTTATCTGCAAATAACTTTAGCAATATGAAAACTTCCTTACAAATCAAGGACTTTCTTACTTTGCATGCCTGTTGTGCACAAACTTATCCACAGAAAAAGTGCATAAGCAGTGGATATCTTCAGGGAGTCGCAGAAAAATTAGAATTGATTAAATAATATGCAGTCATTGAATGTTGTTTAAAATCAATAGCTTAGCAACTTGTAATGGCTTTCTGCACAATGTTATCCACAAATATTGTGCAAAAAAAGACGGATTTCCACAAAAAATTGATCAAAACCTCCGCAACCTCATAGGATGGACTTTTTAATCCCTATGCTTAAATTTTGAGCTGCATTAAATAACTCATATAAATCATATACTTAATCAAATCTCCTCAGCTTTTTCACAAGCTTGTCCACATTATTTGTGCAAAAGACCGCGGCATTTGAATTTTGCCCTGACACCACACCCGTAAAAATTATAAATTTATTAATTAAATGCTATTTTCAGCCCAATATGTTGCTTTTGCTCAAAAAATGGGCGGCCATAATTTATTCATATAAATCAATTAATTAAATCAATTGTTGATGCTTCTACACAACGTTATCCACAAAATTTGTGAAGAACAAATCGACTTATCCAAGTCGACTGATTTTTCTTCTTTTTAACTTGCAAATTCGTCCCAAAAGCCGTTTTGCTTAAATATTTTGCATAGATATAAACTGTTTTAAAATCAGTTACTTATACTTATTTACGTCGCTTGTGCACAAGCTTATCCACACAAAGTGTGCAGAACGGGCAGAAAAATACAGAGTTTTTCATGGCTTTATTCAGATAATAAACCTGCTTAATTCTTGAGCGTTACATGAAAAATGTTTAAATTCAATAACTTAAGTATCTTTGCGCAAGTTATCCACAAGCTTGCGCACAGTTTTTGTGTAAAACGTGCAGTTTTCCATTGTGGAAAGATAATGCTACAAAGTACACTTGCCCGACCGACCGCAACACGCTACATTGCGGGGTTAGAATTCTGAACCTTCAAGGAGTAACCTTTGTTCGCCATCATTCAAGCCGCCGGTTGGCCTATTTATTTGTTATTGATCGCTTCTGTGATTGCCTTAACGTTAATCATCGAACGCAGTCTTTCTCTGCAAAGAAGCAAAATTTTGCCACCTACACTATTGGATGAAGTGATTCGTGTGTACCAGAGCGGAAAAGTCAGACCAGAAGTGATCGATCAATTGGCGGGTAATTCGCCGTTGGGTAAGGTATTGGCTGCTGGCTTGCGCAATGTCAGTGCGCCACGCGATGTTATGAAGGAGTCCATCGAAGAAGCCGGCGGTGCAGTTGCACACGAATTAGAACGCTTCTTGACGACGCTGGGCACCATTGCCTCACTGGCACCATTGATGGGCTTGTTTGGTACAGTCGTTGGGATGATCGAGATTTTCGGTTCTCAAACGGCGACTGGCGCTAACCCAGCCCAATTGGCGCACGGAATTTCTGTAGCCTTGTATAACACTGGTTTTGGGCTGTTAATTGCGATGCCGTCGCTGGTGGCTTATCGCCATTTCCGTGCGTTGGTTGATAGCTTGGTGGTCGATATGGAACAACAGGCGGTAAAATTCGTTGATGTTGTGCATAGCGCCAGGAAGTAACCATGAACTTTCGCAAAGGAAAGGGCAGGGAAGAGCCTGAAATCAACCTGATTCCATTCATTGACGTGTTGTTGGTGATTCTGATTTTTTTGATGGTAACGACGACGTATAGCCGTTTTACTGAATTGCAAATCACCTTGCCTACAGCGGATGCCGACAAAGCGCAAGACGTTAAACCAAGTCAGATCAATATCGGCATTGATGCACAAGGGCGCTACAAAATTAATGATGAGGCGGTGTCATTTCTTGATACAGCGACCCTGGCTGACGACTTGAAACGTGCCGCCGCGGCATTGGAGCAAGGTAAGGCCGGTGCGGCGCCGGAACCTATCGTCATTATTAACGCGGATCGCGCAACCACGCACCAGTCTGTGATCGATGTGCTGGAAGCCGCCCGGATCGCCGGTCTGGCAAAAGTGACTTTTGCGGCACAGGCGTCGCGCCCGAAATAGCGTTGCCTGCATCCAATCAAAAGGCGCAATTTTGTGGGGCAAAATATGTCAATCTCAACTGCCCCTCAATTCCCTGAAGTAAAGTGATTTTGGGGGAGTATCTGATTTTTCAGTGCTACCCGCCTTTATTTATCAAGGTAAAATAAGTTTTGATAATGGTACTGGCAGGGAGTATTTTTTTTACCTGTTTTTTGTGGACATGTGCATGCAAGCAAGTCGTGGAACCGCCTTAACGTCATCGATAAGGTCGTGGATACAGTCGTGGTTATTACGAACATGGCAAAAACGTGGCGTAGTGGCTTGCGTTTTATGGCCATTGTCGAAAGTGTTTCAGTTAATCGTTTCATTTCGCTTCGGCTTATTTGTCCTCGGCTACAAACCGCAAACGAAAGTTGACGTGCCTGTCATCGTAGTAGGCAATATCTTTGTCGGTGGTACTGGCAAAACCCCTCTGGTGATTTGGCTGGTGCAGCAATTGCAAACAGCTGGATGGCATCCTGGCGTTATCTCCCGAGGTTACGGCGCGCATGCCGATAGCATCATGGTAGTGGATGCTGATTCGCAGGCGGTCGTCGTCGGTGACGAGCCACTGCTGATAGCCCAACATACCGGCGTACCCGTTGCGGTGGGGCGAGACCGGGTTGCCGTTGCCCGGAGTTTGTTAGCAAGTCAGCCAGTGATTGACGTGTTGATTGCAGACGATGGTTTGCAACATTACTTTCTTGCTCGTGACATTGAAATTATGCTTTTTGATGAACGCGGCGCAGGGAACGGCTGGGTACTTCCGGCAGGTCCGTTGCGAGAGCCCGTTCAGCGTCGACGTGATTTTACCGTGCTCAACGCATCAGCATCCGTTCCATTGGCTTCGGTTCCCGGCATCCCTGCCACAATTGTACGTATGCAACTTGAACCTCACTTTGCTTATCAATTGAGTGCGCCGTCATGCCGCCAGTCCTTGAATGACTTCAGCACAAAAAAATTGTGTGCAGCAGCTGGGATTGGTAACCCGCAAAGATTTTTTAATATGCTGCGGGCGGCAGGATTGGAACTCAATACTTTGGCTTTAGCCGACCATTTTCAGTTTGATTCGCGGACTTTTGTGAATATAGATGCTGATTGCATTCTGATCACCGAAAAGGATGCAGTAAAATGTCGACAAATTCCAGAATTGCAAAACGATGCGCGAATTTGGGTGGTGCCGGTTGTGGCGCAACTTGACAGCTCTTTTGCAACTGACCTTCTACACATGATTTCGGAGAAAAAGCATGGACGCTCGTCTGCTTGATGTTTTGGTCTGCCCTTCCTGCAAGGGCCCTTTGGTGTACAACAAGGCAGCGCAAGAATTGATCTGCTACGGCGATAAAATGGCCTTCCCGATTCGTGACGATATTCCGATTATGTGGGCAGAGCAGGCGCGCACATTGACCGCTGAAGAAGTTGACGCACGTTAATCAAAAAAAATCAGGAAACTTGCATGAGTTTTGTTGCCATTATTCCCGCCCGCCTCGCTTCTAGTCGTTTACCGAACAAACCTCTGGCTGATATTGCCGGAAAACCGATGGTCGTCCGCACTGCAGAACGCGCTTTGGCATCAGGTGCAAGTGCTATTATGGTAGCGACCGATCATGCGGATATTGTCGCTGCTTGTGAAGCACACGGAATTCCTGTCTGTCTGACACGCGCTGATCACCCATCTGGTACTGATCGCATTGCCGAAGTAGCAGCACGGATGAATCTGGCGGACGATGCGGTCGTCGTGAATGTGCAAGGTGATGAGCCGTTAATTGACCCGTGTCTGATCGCAGCCACCGCTGCGTTAGTAAGTGCCTCCGTCCCTATGGCCACCGCGGCCCATCCTATCCACGACGTGAAGGATGTGTTTAACCCGAATGTGGTCAAGGTTGTATTAGATCAACAGGCACGGGCTTTGTATTTTTCGAGAGCAACGATTCCTTGGCATAGAGATGGCTTTGCTGATGGTTTAGCAAAACCGCGTGAAACGCTTCCGGCAGGATATCGGCCATTACGTCACATCGGTTTGTATGCATATCGCAACGATTTTTTAAAAAAATATCCGTTGCTTGACGTTTCTCCTTTGGAACAAATCGAGGCATTGGAGCAATTGCGCGTGTTGTGGCATGGCTATTCTATTGCGGTGCACGTCACCAATGCCAGCCCTGCGCCTGGCGTTGATACAGCGGAAGATTTAGAAAAAGTCAGACAGTTTTTTACAAAAATAATCTAAAAAATTAAAGAACTTAGCCATGTTTTCGTGCCAAAGCATCAATAACGCAGAAAATTGTGGTAAGTTTCGTGAAAAGAAACTGTGCTATTACTTGTTACTCACCGCCAAAAGAAAAAATAAATACGTGGTGAAAAGTAGCAAAGTACAGAAAACAGCAGCAAAAATTCCGCACGAGCATGACTGCTCGTGCAAAAAATAAATTCAAACTCGTCTTAGGAAATTAAAAATGCGTCTTATTTTATTGGGAGCCCCAGGTGCCGGCAAAGGTACTCAAGCCAACTACATCAAAGAGAAATTTAATATTCCGCAAATCTCGACTGGCGATATGTTGCGTGCCGCTGTCAAAGCTGGTACGCCTCTGGGACTGGAAGCAAAAAAGGTCATGGATGCGGGTGGCTTAGTATCCGATGACATTATTATCGGTCTGGTCAAAGATCGTTTGAAACAAGACGATTGCGCTAATGGTTATTTATTTGATGGGTTTCCTCGTACGACACCGCAAGCAGATGCCATGAAGGATGCGGGCGTTCATATCGATTTTGTGTTGGAAATTGATGTACCTGATGAGGCAATTATCGATCGTATGAGTGGTCGCCGCGTGCATCCTGGTTCTGGTCGCACATATCACGTCAAATTTAACCCACCGAAAGCGGAAGGTAAAGACGATGTGACTGGTGAAGAATTGATCCAGCGTGATGATGATAAAGAAGAAACAGTCAAAAAGCGTTTGTCCGTATATCACGAACAAACTGAGGTGTTAGTCAGTTACTACGGTGATTGGGCGAAATCTGGTCAGCCAGGAGCGCCCAAATATCGCAAGATTGCCGGGGTCGGTCCAGTGGAAACCATACGCGACAGCGCATTTGCCGCGTTAGCTGAATAAAAAAAGCGGACAGATGTCCGCTTTTTTTTGTGTTGACACTCTTGATAGTCTGCCGAAAACAGATGGTGAATAAGGTTTGCAGTGCTTGTTTGTGCATTCTGTAAAGAATTTTTACAGGTTCGTAAGTAAGAAATGGTCTTGTTTTATCTAGTTTTATTGTGTGGTCATAAAGTCAGAATAGCTCATGAGGCGTTTTGACAATAACAACAGGAGGAGTCAACATGACAGCAAGTCTATGGTTTGTTATCGCATCAGGTATCATCGCCGTACTTTATGGATTGGTTTCACGTAGTTGGATTTTACGCCAGGATGCTGGCAATCCCCGCATGCAAGAAATTGCCGCTGCGATTCAACAAGGCGCTGCCGCCTATCTCGCCCGTCAATATCGCACTATTGCGATTGTTGGGGTTATCTTGTTCATTGCCATTGCCGCCATTCCAGGCTTAGGCCTTACAACTGCCTGCGGTTTTCTGATTGGCGCGGTACTTTCTGGTGCCTGCGGGTTTATTGGTATGAATGTTTCCGTCCGCGCCAATGTTCGTACTGCACAAGCGGCGACGAAAGGTATGAACGAAGCATTGGATGTCGCCTTTCGGGGTGGCGCGATCACGGGTATGTTGGTGGTCGGACTGGGACTTTTGGGCGTCACCATTTTTTACCTTTTCTTAACCATGTCGGCTGCGGCCGGCGTTGGTCAAACTCTATCGCAACATGATGTCCTTAAGCCACTGATAGGTTTGGCTTTTGGTGCATCGCTGATTTCGATTTTTGCGCGACTCGGTGGCGGTATCTTCACCAAAGGCGCCGACGTGGGTGCCGATCTGGTCGGTAAAGTGGAGGCCGGCATTCCTGAAGATGACCCGCGTAATCCCGCCGTGATTGCCGACAATGTGGGTGATAACGTCGGTGATTGTGCCGGTATGGCCGCTGACTTGTTTGAAACCTACGTT
Organism: Undibacterium sp. SXout20W; assembly: GCF_049340285.1. Taxonomy (NCBI): domain Bacteria; kingdom Pseudomonadati; phylum Pseudomonadota; class Betaproteobacteria; order Burkholderiales; family Oxalobacteraceae; genus Undibacterium; species Undibacterium sp. SXout20W. The sequence continues at coordinate 196,926 of NZ_JBMPPH010000004.1, forward strand.
GTGACTTTGATCGCTACCATGCTGCTTGGTGCGCTCGTTGTGGCCAACGCCGTGACAGAAGCGATCGTCTATCCGTTGCTATTAGGTGCAGTGTCGATTCTTGCCTCGATCGTCGGATGTTCTGCAGTGAAAGCCAAGCCGAGTAAGAAAATCATGTCCGCTTTATATACTGGCTTATGGTGGGCGGCGGGCTTGTCATTGCTAGGTTTTGCTGTCGTTACCTGGCAAGTCTGGTCGGACGATGCGATGCGCATGAAAATGATGGGTTCCACCGTCGTCGGCATTGTGCTGACTGGTCTGATGGTCTACATCACTGAATACTATACAGGTACTGATTTCAAACCTGTACAGCATGTCGCACAGGCATCCACAACAGGGCACGGCACGAATATTATCGCTGGTCTTGGGGTCTCGATGAAATCAACCGCGTGGCCTGTGCTTGCCGTGTGTGCTGCTATTCTGGTGTCCTATTCTTTGGCCGGTTTGTATGGCATTGCGATTGCGGCGACAGCCATGCTGTCAATGGCAGGCATTATCGTCGCTTTAGATGCGTATGGCCCGATCACGGATAATGCAGGCGGGATCGCAGAAATGGCAGAAATGCCTGCGTCGGTTCGTGCTATCACTGATCCGTTGGACGCGGTTGGTAACACTACCAAAGCGGTCACAAAAGGTTATGCAATTGGATCTGCTGGTCTGGCAGCCTTAGTGTTGTTCGCCGACTACACGCATGCGCTTGATTCAGTAGGAAAGTCGACGTCGTTTGATTTATCGAATCCACAGGTGATTGTTGGATTGTTTATTGGCGGATTAATCCCTTATCTGTTTGGTGCGATGGCGATGGAAGCTGTGGGTCGCGCTGCCGGCGCAGTCGTGGTCGAGGTGCGACGCCAGTTCAAAGAAATTAAAGGCATTATGGATGGGACAGGTAAGCCAGAATACGATAAAGCGGTTGATATGCTCACGACATCCGCGATTAAAGAAATGATAATACCGTCCCTGTTACCTGTGATTGTGCCTATCTTAGTGGGATTGTTGTTGGGGCCAGCCGCGTTGGGTGGCTTGTTAATGGGAACCATCGTAACGGGCTTATTTGTCGCTATCTCGATGACTACTGGCGGCGGTGCCTGGGATAATGCCAAAAAGTACATTGAAGATGGGCATTATGGTGGTAAAGGTTCCGAGGCACATAAAGCCGCCGTTACTGGCGACACCGTGGGTGATCCATACAAAGATACGGCTGGTCCTGCAGTCAATCCCTTAATTAAAATCATCAATATTGTCGCGTTATTGCTTGTTCCTTTATTACCTGCAACTGGCAGCACGTTGTTAGGTGCTCATTTTGGCACGCCACAAGTTGCATCAACGACGACCGTTACTGTACCAAGTGTGGAAAAAAGTCCATCCTTGACTGCAATGGTGTCAGAAAAAAGCGAATTACTCGCGGTGCCTGTTAGCAAATAGGGACAAAGCTTATCGTCATCCAAATTGACTATATGTAATTTGACCATATGTAATTTGACCATATGTAATTTGACTTTTTGCAATGTGAACTAAATGAACTAAATGAACTAAATGAACGAAATGAAGTATGTGAAGTAAAAAAAAGATGGCAAACTCGTTGAGTGCCATCTTTTTTATTTCCACGATAAAAATTAGATGCAATAATATGCAAATGGCATTTACGTTTACGTAAACGTCAATGTGGCAACCTCAGCCACTCGTATATTTTTATACGGCGACGCTAAGGTAAACTCTAATTTGCCCAGGGCGGCGTGAGATTTGATCAAAGCCCTTTGAATTTATTAACACAACGGAAAGAGACTGAACATGCAAATCCAGAATGGCGTATTTATTATCACTGGCGGTGCCTCCGGCCTTGGCGCGGCAACCGCAAAAATGATCGTTGCCAACGGCGGTAAAGTCGTATTGGCAGACGTGCAGGTTGAAGCAGGTGAGAAACTGGCGGCCGAATTAGGCGGCAAATTTGTAAAATGTGATGTAACTTCGGAAACCGACGGCAAAGCGGTGGTTGATGCCGCATTGGCGTTGGGCACTCTGCGCGGTCTGGTGAACTGCGCCGGCGTTGCACCTGCCATCAAGACTGTCGGTAAAGACGGTCCGCACCCACTCGACGTGTTCCAGCGCGTGGTGAATATCAACCTGATCGGCACGTTCAATATGTGCCGCCTTGCAGCAGACGCGATGGGCAAAATGGACGCGACAGACCAAGGTGAGCGCGGTGTGATTATCAACACTGCTTCGGTTGCCGCCTACGATGGCCAAATTGGCCAGGTAGCCTATGCATCCTCCAAAGCGGCGGTGGTTGGTTTGACCTTGCCGATGGCGCGTGACTTGTCGCGTAGCGGTATCCGCGTCATGACAATTGCGCCAGGTATTTTTGAAACACCGATGCTGTTGGGCATGCCGCAAGAAGTGCAGGATGCTTTGGGTAAAATGGTTCCATTCCCGCCACGTCTTGGTAAGCCAGAAGAATACGCGCATTTGTCAAAAACGATCATCGAAAATGTCATGATGAACGGTGAAACAATCCGTCTTGATGGCGCTATTCGCATGCAACCAAAATAAGAGCGGGCTTGAATCACTGTTACTGAAATGCTGTGACTGAAATGATGGGACTGAGTTGCCGTGATTAGACTGTTGTTTTTGGCAAGCAGTTTTGATGCTGGTTGGCAATGCAGCATGACAATTTGGTAGCAGGCTAATACACTAGGGCAAATCTCGATTTGCCCTTTTTTATTTGGAGTCGAATGAGTCACAACGCAACAACAGGATTAATTTTGACCGGTGGTGGCGCGCGCGCAGCCTATCAAGTTGGTGTCCTTGCAGAAATCGCTAAGATATTAGTTGAGGCATCCTGGAATCCAGCCACCAATCCGTTTGGTATTATCTGTGGTACCTCAGCCGGCGCCATCAATGCGACAGCACTCGCTTGTCGTGCCGATCATTTTGGCGAATCCATCTCCAATATTCTCAGCATCTGGGAGAACTTTGAAGCAGCGCAGGTGTATCGGGCTGATTCCTTGGGTGTCATTCGTAGTGGTGCGCGGTGGCTCTCGCTATGGTCATTTGGCTGGTTACTCAATAAATGGCGCAAGTCTCCACCTAACTCCTTGCTCGACAATTCTCCGCTCGAAGATTTGTTGAATCGGATGGTCGATTTTCAACGTCTCGATGCCTCGCTTCAAAACGGTAGTCTTCACGCTTTAGCTGTGACTGCGTCGTCGTACACCGCTGGTCAGCATCTGACTTTTTATCAAACACTCGCTGACGTACAACCGTGGGTGAGAAGTCAACGCCTGGCGCAAAGAGATTTTATTGCCGTCTCGCATTTAATGGCTTCCTCTGCCATTCCTTTCATTTTTCCAGCGGTACCGTTAAATTGGGGCGGGCAACTCGAATACTGTGGTGATGGATCCATGCGCCAGTTAGCGCCCATTTCGCCCGCAATTCACTTGGGGGCGACAAAAATACTTATCGTTGGTGCCGGTCGTTTAGCGGAGCCACCAGCGGTACGGACGGAGGTGGCGCGGTATCCTAGTCTTGCGCAGATTGCCGGACATGCATTATCCAGTATTTTTTTGGACAGTCTCGCGGTAGACATTGAGCGTCTCCAGCGCATCAATAAAACCTTATCAATGCTACCGCAAGAATTACTTGAAAAAACGCCGCTAAGACCTCTGGACTTGTTAGTGATTGCACCGTCGGAACGCTTGGATGATATTGCGAACAGGCATACGCATAGTTTGCCATTGCCTGTGCGTACGATGCTAGGTGGCATCGGTGCGACCGAGGCGCGTGGTTCAGCGCTTGCGTCCTATTTACTGTTTGAATCCAGTTATACGAGAGAATTAATTGCCCTGGGACGTGACGATACCAGGGCACGCCAGCAGGACGTCTTGACGTTTTTTGGTGCTGCCACAACGCCGGAAAATGCTAACAATGCCGCTTGATGCACTCAACCAATGAAGATAACTAATACTGAAAGATGAAACTCTCTCCTAAAATTGCTAATATGATCTTTTCGCGGATGTGACCATTTATGTTAACTATTCGTTCTAGTGATCCCTGTGCCCGTCCTGGCGCAAAGCGCCATTGGTATCAGGCATTCTTGGCCTTGCTGTTGTCAATTTTTGTTTCATTGGCATTTGCTAAAGAGAATAATGATTACCTGTGGGTCTCTGATCTGCCTAAAGAGGCACAAACTACTTTTATGCTGATTAAACAAGGTGGCCCTTTCCCTTATGCCAAAGACGGTATCGTTTTTGGTAATTATGAATCGAGACTGCCGCGACAAAGACGGGGTTACTATCACGAGTACACGGTTCCGACGCCTGGCGCCAGAAACCGCGGTGTTCGCAGGATCATCGCCGGAGGAAATCCGAGCAGTTCAGGTGAATATTATTACACCGATGACCATTACGAGACCTTTCGTCGTATCAGAGAATAGTGATGACTTCTATTGCTGAGGAAAAAATGGAATTACTTTCAGGTACCGCCCCCAATGAAGTGCAGTCTATCCGTGCGTTTCATATTCCAGATTTGCAGGCTGAAGCAATCAGCGCAGGACAGCATTTTTTATATGCTTTCTGTCTTGAGGCAGAATCCCGGCTACAAGTGATAGGTAAAATCGCAAGCTCATTTGGCTTCCCAAAGTCTTGCCGTAATCTCGATGCCTTGTCAGATTGTCTGACTGACATGATAGACAATGCAGGTTCACAATCCGGTTTTGTGATTGTCTTGGAGCAATTACCGAATACACCTAAATTCGACAAAGAGGCGCGTGAAACTTTGTTGGACGTATTTCGGGATGCTGCGGATTATTGGGCTGCGAAAAAGGTCGCATTCAGAGTTTTTTATTCTTGTGAATAATCGGGACTCTCGGAAAACAGTAGTGTCCCTTGCTTCCTAATGAGACTTGCGACGGATGTAAACTGTGGCCAGTAGCAAGTTTCACTACTGCGTGGGTTGTGCCGGTCTTTCAAAAAATGGGCGCAATCTGTCAAATCCGTGCATAAGCAAATCCAGCGAGAGTTGCGCCCGCTGATCGAATCACGCAATTTTTGGCTTTTATGTTAAGTTCTGAACCTCAGTACTGCGTCGTTTTAAGCTTGTTTCAATACTCTATACCATTGTTTTTATTGAAATAAATCACCCGTTTAGCATTTTTATTTGGGGCTTAAGGCCGGACAGCGGTACAATGCCGCCATGAAAAAGATTGTTATCCTCATTTCTGGTCGTGGTAGCAATATGCAAGCCGTGGTTGAAGCTTGTGTAAACCAAAAATGGCCAGCTCAGATAGCCGCCGTAATCAGCAATAAAACAGATGCCAGTGGTTTAGAATATGCTGCAAGCAAGGGCATACCAACCGCGGTCGTGGTCAGTAAAGAGTTTTCTCAGCGTGAGGCATTTGATGCCGCACTTCAGCAGAAAATTGATGAGTTTTCGCCCGATATCGTTGTTTTAGCCGGATTTATGCGGATACTCACGCCTGCATTTGTGAATCATTATGCAGGGCGTATGTTAAACATTCACCCTTCATTGCTGCCAAGTTTTGTTGGCTTGGCAACGCATAGCCAGGCGTTGGAAGCGGGTGTGAAATTACATGGGGCGACTGTGCATTTTGTAACAGCAGAGCTAGATCATGGGCCGATTGTCGCCCAGGCAGCCGTGCCAGTTTACAACGATGACACTGAAAACAGTCTGGCTCAGCGCGTGCTTGCGCAGGAACACATCATTTATCCACGAGCTGTACGTCAGTTTGTGGAAGGCAAGATCAGTATCGTTGGCAACATCGTCAGAATTAGCGAATAAACCAGACTGACGCAGACGGCGTCAGTAGGTTGTTATGGCACCACTTCTGGTAAATCGATGTGCTATGGCGTCAAACAATTTGTCTGACTTTTACGAAATGATTGCAATGTTGTGTCAGTCTTGCGAAGATCAAAAACAGGGTCAGGCTTTGACCCATTCAGTATTTTAAGGAAACACCATGAGATTACCTCCCGCCATCATTGGCCATGCAGAAGAAGTCCTGCGTGACATTTTACGTTTTACCGGCCCGGCCGATGGAACCTTATCACGCTATTTCCGTGAACATCCACGCCTCGGCTCACGTGAGCGCGGCGTCATCGCAGAGGCGATTTATGGCTTGTTGCGCAATAAATCTGTCTACACCAGTTTCTCCGAATCCGGCACCGGTTCGCCAATGCGTCGTTTGACCTTGTTAGGTCTGGCCGATGCAGTTGGCGTCGATTCTCTTGGTGGTTTAACCGAAGAAGAAACGGCTTGGTTAGAACGCGTGATGCAAATTGACCGTACTCATTTACCTGTCACGATGAAGGCAAATGTACCTGCGTGGATCTGGGAAAAATTAAACACCCGTTTTGGTGAAGAACAGGCGCTCGCTCTAACCCTGGCATTAAACACGCCAGCCCCGCTGGACTTGCGCGTGAATGCCATTAAGGGTAACCGTGAAGATGTGATCGCTTCACTGGCGCAAGCACCTATTCTTGCCGAACCAACACCGTATTCTACGAGTGGTTTGCGCGTCATCAAAAAGCCATCAATTCAGAATTTACCTTTATTTAAAGATGGCACGATCGAAGTTCAGGACGAGGGCAGTCAATTGCTGGCGCAGTTGGTTGGTGCACGTCGTGGTGAAATGGTGGCAGACTTTTGCGCTGGTGCAGGTGGTAAAACCTTGGCATTAGGTGCTTTGATGCGCAATACCGGACGTTTGTATGCGTTTGATATTTCGGAAAAACGTCTGGCAAAATTAAAGCCGCGTCTGGCACGCAGCGGTTTGTCGAATGTTCATCCTGTTGTGATTGCCCATGAAAAGGACGCCAAGGTCAAACGTCTTGCAGCGAAGTTGGATCGGGTTTTGGTGGACGCGCCTTGTAGCGGACTTGGCACTTTGCGGCGTAATCCCGATGTAAAATGGCGTCAAACGCCTGAAGGTGTTGCTGAATTGAATGTCAAACAGGCATCAATTTTGGCCAGCGCTTCACGCATGGTTAAGCCTGGTGGCCGCTTAGTATATGCAACTTGCAGTATTCTCGATGAAGAGAATGAAGATATCGTCAATGCATTCTTAGCAGAGCACGCCGACTTTACGCTGGTTCCTGCTTCGAAAGTATTAGCGGAACAAAAAGTCGATTTGGAAATGGGTGACTTCCTGAAGCTCTACCCGCATCTGCATCAGACTGACGGTTTCTTTGCTGCCATTTTGGAACGTAATAAATAATCTATCGCTCTGAATTCCCTCTGATGGTTTGGAGGGAAGCATCATCCTGATCAAACTATGAGTACTCAAAATTTTACCGCGCTTCTTTCCGATCTGGCAGATGACTTCCGTGAACCGCAATTTTTATGGCAGGTCGGAACTGTCGTCGTCTGCTTTATATTGGCATGGCAAATCGCGCGCGTATTAAGGCGCTCATTTTCAAAAGGCGAACCTACTCATGGTGTGATGCATATCGGTGTAGAAAGTTTTTCACGTGTGCTTTCCCCCGCCTTGAATATGATTTTTCTGATGATCGGCGAGGGGATTTTAGGACATTGGCAACATACCCATTTACTGACATTGTTGTTTCCTATCATCGGTTCACTTGCGATTATCCGGTTTGTTTTTTACATCATTCGAAAAACTTTTGCGAAAGATGGCCGTGTAGGCAGTTTTTTAGCCATTTTTGAAAAATTATTCGCGGGGCTAGTGTGGGTCGGTGTTGTATTGCATTTCACCGGACTGTGGCCTGACTTGTTGGCCGCACTCGATGATGTTGTGTTGCCGATAGGTAAAAATAAAATTTCATTGCTGAACATTTTGCAGGCAAGCATTTCCGTCGTCCTGACGATTGTGATTGCTTTGTGGGCGAGTGCGGCCTTGGAAGCACGTTTGATGTTGCTGCCGAACATGCATTCGTCATTAAAAGTGGTCTTTTCGCGAGTTGGCCGCGCCTTATTGATATTGATCGCCATTTTGGTGAGCTTGACGATTGTTGGTATTGATTTAACAGTGTTGTCTGTATTCGGTGGCGCGCTAGGGGTTGGTCTTGGGTTTGGTTTGCAAAAAATTACTAGCAGTTATGTGTCGGGTTTCATTATTTTGTTAGATCGCAGTATGTCGATTGGCGACATGATTACGGTAGATAAATTCAATGGCAGAGTGACACAGATTAATACTCGTTACACGGTACTGCAGGGTTTTGATGGCGCTGAGTCTGTGATTCCTAATGAAATGTTAGTGTCGAGCCCAGTGCAAAATTTCTCCCTGACTAATCGTAGTGTCGTAGTCACCACGGATCTGATCGTCTCTTATCAAACAGATTTGGCCAAAATATTGCCGTTATTGGTCGAGGCAACTGCCAAGGTCGAGCGCATCGCACAAGACCCGCCACCAGCCGCTTACTTAATGAAATTTGGTTCCGACGGTTTAGAGTTGCGCGTAGGATTTTGGATACTTGATCCAGAAAATGGCCGCACCAGTGTGTTGTCTAATGTTAATCTTGCTCTGTGGCAGGTGATTCAGGATCACCAAATCAATTTACCTTATCCACAACGCGTCGTAACATTGGCATCCCCGGTCAATGGGATTACCCCTCCAGTCTGCTAAGGTATGCATATAAATTGGTGCGATTACTCTAAAAGCGCGTACAATGCGGTCGCGTAGAAATTAAATTTGGCTAGAGTAACTTTTCGATATAAGCTACGAAGCATAGGTTAACAACGGAGTACATGTCATTTTGAGTACATTTATTGATACAGTCGTCGATTTTCTATCCAACGGATTGACTCGTGCAACGGGATGGGAAGTCTTTATTTTCACGATGATGGTAACACACATCACGATCGCAAGTGTGACGATCTTTTTGCATCGTTGCCAGGCGCACCGTGCGCTTGATTTACATGCTATTCCAAGCCATTTTTTCCGCTTCTGGTTGTGGCTGACGACTGGCCAAGTCACGAAAGAATGGGCAGCGGTACACCGCAAACATCATGCTAAATGCGAAACCGAAGAAGATCCGCACAGCCCACAAACACGTGGGATAAAAAAGGTCTTATTCGAAGGCGCAGAGTTATATCGTACTGAATCCAAGAATATGGAAACGATCCAAAAATACGGTCACGGCACGCCAGATGATTGGATGGAACGTAACTTATATACCCGCTTTAGCTGGCAGGGCGTGGCTTTGATGCTGGTTATCGATTTCTTGTTGTTTGGTGTGATCGGTGTCACTGTGTGGGCCGTGCAAATGATGTGGATTCCGGTGACTGCTGCGGGGATTATTAACGGTATTGGACATTACTGGGGTTATCGCAATTACGATTGCGTTGATGCCTCAACGAACATTTTCCCTATCGGTATCCTGATTGGTGGCGAAGAGTTACATAACAATCACCACACATTTGGTACTTCTGCAAAATTGTCGTCCAAATGGTATGAATTTGATATCGGCTGGATGTATATTCGTTGCATGGAAATGGTTGGTTGGGCAAAAGTAAAAAAAGTAGCGCCAGAACCAAAGTTTGCCGAATTGAAATCAGTCATTGACATGGACACCTTGCAAGCGGTGATTACACATCGTTATGATGTGATGGCAAAGTACACAAAATCCTTGCGTCGTACCTGGCGCGATGAAGTTGCGTCATTGCGTGAAAAAGCAGAATTCGAAGCAGCACGCTTAAAACAGGCCAAAAAATTATTGCAACGTGAGCCGACCAAATTGCAGGCGCCTCAAAAGCAACAGCTATCAGAAGTGTTAGCACATAGCGCAGCACTCAAAACAATGCACGAGATGCGTGTAGAGTTGGGCTTGATTTGGGAACGTTCTACAGTAAGTCGTGAACAATTGGTACAGCAGCTGCAGGATTGGTGTACCCGTGCTGAAGCATCGGGCATTCAAACCTTGCATGATTTCTCTCGTCGCTTACGCACTTACGCTTAATCATGGCAAGTTAGCTTCAAATGAAAAGACACCTGCGTGGTGCCTTTTTTCTTTTGGCCTGACTTATAGGTATCACCGTAAAAAAGTCGGTGGGTGCAACCCGCACGGCCTTATATGGAATTCGACACCCAGGCTTGCGCTTCCTGCAGTAAATTCAATACGAATCTGAACAATCGATAGGCCACCGCGTCTATATTGCTATATTTGCTATATTTGCCAGAATGACTGAGAGTTGGGAAATATAATTTTAATTTACCGCGCTGTGTCAGCAAAACACAACTACCAGCAGTCGGCAGAAGCTGTGTCGAAACGCACGTCTGGTAAGAGTTCCGCATCGGCCTTCTGAATGTACGTCGAGTTCTGTTTGCTGTCGGTACTTAGCCTACAGATTGTTATGAACTCAATGGATTTGATAAATGGTGTTGTTCTTGAGGATTTTTTTCGGATTGCGGTAACTCAAATGAGGCCGATCTAATACTAGCTCGCTTGGTTGATTCGCTATTAGAATTTACTCCGCATGTATTTAGTAGTCCAAAGCAGTATTGGGACATCCCGGAATTATTTGAATTTACATTTAAGCTAAATCCTACAACTCAAAAAAATTTACGGAAATAATTTCCATTTGTAATGCTGGCTGGCTATATTGGGGACATGGAAATGATAGTTCGGCTGTCTGGAATACCGTCAGACAGATAAAAGGGGCTGAAGCTGCGGATAATTGTAAGCGTCCGACGCAACCATCTAGCAATGATGAAATGAACGCGCCACACTCCTTCGTTTCAAAGTTAAGGAGAAGGCATGAGCCACGACCCAATACAAATATCGCTATGGAATCAACGCCTGCAGGATTGTGTGGCGAGCGGGATCTCCGTGCGTGCCTATTGTCGACGTGAGTCGATTGCCAGTTCGACGTTTTACGCATGGCGTAAATATTTTTCTGATAAGACAATCCCTCCTGCAATTGCGCCACGCACAACGCAAGAACCGGTTTGCGCGAACCTCGCCATTGCCGAGAAGAAGGCGATCCCAGTCAAACCAATCACGATGGTGCCAGTGGCAATGACTACCGCGCGCTGTGA